>JAABUE010000119.1 GCA_011389535.1 Anaerolineales bacterium | reverse complement strand
AGCTCGTGCGGTTCGCGCACGTCCAGCAGTTTTAAATGGTTTTGCTGTAACCGCTCGGACAGTTCACGGGCGGTAATATCCCAGTCCGCGCCGGCCGAGCCTTCATCGTGATCGTGGCCGGGGACGCCGCAGAACTGTTCGTAGTCGATCGGCTCCTTGATATCGGCATCCGGCCCGCACACGCGGCACTTGGGGTTTTTCTTGAGCGTGACAAAGTCGAAGGTCATGTCCAGCGCGTTGTACAGGAGCAGCTTGCCGGTCAGGGTCGAGCCGATCCCGAGCAAAACCTTGAGCGCTTCGGTGGCCTGGATCGTGCCAATCGTCCCGGGTAGCACACCCAGCACGCCGCCTTCCGCGCACGAGGGGACCAGTCCCGGCGGCGGCGGCTCGGGGAAGAGACAGCGGTAGCAAGGACCTTCTTTAGCGTAAAAGACACTGGCCTGACCGTCGAATCGGAAGATCGAGCCATAGACGTTGGGCTTGCCCAGGAAGACGGACACGTCGTTGGTCAGGTAGCGGGTGGGGAAGTTGTCGGTGCCATCGATAATAACGTCGTAATCCGCTGCGATCCGCATGGCATTCTCGGACGTGAACGGCTCGTTGTAGACCTCGACATCGATATCAGGGTTCAGGTCGAGCATGCGCTCGCGCGCCGATTCGACCTTCAGGACGCCGATCGTATCCGTTCCGTGGATGACCTGCCGCTGCAGATTGGAAGAATCGACTACGTCATAATCCACCAGCCCGATGCGCCCCACCCCCGCGGCAGCCAGGTAAAGCGCCACCGGCGATCCCAGGCCGCCCGTACCGATCACCAGCGCGGACGAGCCTTTGAGTTTTCTTTGCCCGTCCAGCCCCACTTCGGGGATCAGCAGGTGACGGGAGTAGCGCAGGATTTCATCGCGGGTTAATCCGGGGAGCATGTGTTCCTCCGTAGTTTTTGTAGTAACGACTTCAGTCGACGACGACTGAAGTCGTCACTACCTCCTGCGATGGAGGGGATCAGCCGCAGCGTATCTCCTTCGTTCAACGGCGTTTCAAGCCCCTGCAAATCCTTGATGTTGTTTTCACCCAGGAACAGGTTGACGAAGTTACGCAGGTCGCCATGACCGTTGTAGAGATGTTGTTCGAGCGTTGGATATTGCTCCACCAAATTGCGCATGGCTGTAGCCACATCCGGGCCGTTTACGGTCACCTCGGCCTGTCCATCGGTGTAGTAGCGCAGGGGAGTTGGAATTTTCAGAGTTGTCATAATCCTATTCTAACCTTCAAAGCATTCACTTTCAATCTGCAGCCGCGACCGGTTCACAGCCCTGGCGTTCCACCACCGTCTCGCAGCTGGATGCGGGCACGATCTCAACCGAGCCTGCCATCGCAAACGGCTGCATGAACTGTTCGATATAAGCCTTGTCTTCAGCTTCCAGGATCAGCACAAAGGTATGCTGGGCGTCGAGCACGGCGTCGCCGATCAAGTCCACGCCAAATTTGCGCGCGTTTGACTTGCTGACGTGTTGGACGAGCATCTGGCCCATTTGCGGGTCCTTCGCCGGGCAGGTTTCAGCATCGTGTTGGTGACGTACGAAATAGAGAGACATTTTGAACTCCTAAAATTATAGTTTGGCCCTTCGACTGCGCTCGCCTATCAGCTCGCTCCGCTCAGGGACTTGGTTAGCGAGAAATTATTCGTTCTTCCTCAAATTTTGAACGATCATCGGCCAGCCGCCAGGAACGCGACTCAAAGGCCTTCCCTTCATTGATGGAGGTAATGACGTACGAAAAGAACGGCTGGGCCCACTCGCGGTCGAATTCGGACGGGCGGTTGGGATGGTCCGGATGGGAATGGAAGACCCCGATCAGGCTCAGCCCCAGGCTGTCCGCCGTTGTCTCGGCCTTGAGATAGTTTTCAGGCGTGACCAGGTAACGGTTATGGCGCGCCTCGTCCTCGCGGGCATTTCCGGTCAAGAAAAGCTGCGTGACGGTGCGCTGTCCGCCTTCTTCGCTGCCGAGCAGGAAGCCTGCACCCTCTTCAGGGTAAGCATCTTCGCCATGGGCGTGGACTTGAGCTAGAAGATCTAACGAGATGATCAGTGTCATAGTGGTCCCGTGGAGCGACATGAATGCCGCGTTACGAATGCTCCCATAGCCTTTTATCGCTCAAATACTTATAACCGGCATCCGGGAAGACGGTCACGACCTGGCCCTCTTTTAATTCCGATGCCACCTGGATAGCCGCCACCGCCGCCGCGCCGGAGGAAATTCCCACGAACAGGCCTTCCTCGCGCGCCAGCCGCAATATCATCGTATGCGCAGCCTCGGTCGAGACTTCGATCGTGCGGTCAGCAAAATTGAAATCGAAGATTCCCGGTTGGATGGCGCTTGGCATATGTTTCAGGCCTTCCAGGCCGTGGAACCCGTCATCCGGCTGCAGGGCGATCAATCGAACGGCAGGTGACTGCTCGCGGAGGTAGCGACCGGCTCCCATCAACGTGCCGGAAGTGCCCAGGCCGGCGATGAAATGGGTCACCTGGCCACCTGTCTGGGCCCAGATTTCGGGGCCGGTGGAATTGTAGTGCGCCTGCCAGTTGGCCGGGTTGTCGTACTGGTTGGCGTACCAGTACAGGTCCGGGTTTTCGGCAGCCATTTTACGCGCCGCCAGGATGGCGCCATCCGAGCCTTCGAGCGGGTCGGTCAGCACCAGCTCGGCGCCCAACGCGCGCAAGATGCTGACGCGCTCCGGGCTGGCGTTTTCGGGCATGGTCAACGTGACCGGGATATTCATAGCCGCGCCGAAGGTGGCGTAGGAAATACCCATATTGCCGGAAGTCGAATCGAGCAGGCGAACCCCGGGATGTAAATTGCCGTTGGCGATGGCGGTCCGGATGATATTGAGCGCTGGCCGGTCCTTGACCGAGCCGCCGGGGTTGAACCATTCCGCTTTGGCGAAAACGCTGACAGACGGGGACAGGCCCCGGATTACGCGGCGAAGCGGTATCAGGGGAGTATTCCCTACGTGAGCTTCCAGTCCAGCATTTTCAGAAAGGATAGTCTGTAATAGTCGCTGGTTTACTAAAGTCATACTTCTCCATAGAAAAACGGCCAACACCTAAACAAAAAGGACAGCGCGCGAACGCGATGTGAAACCATTTTCACATGCGGGGTCGCCCACCGTCCTTTAGATGTTGGCCGTTCGTTCTGCTAAGGAGCGGTGGCTACGAACCCCGCTCCAGACACGAGCAATAGTACATGTTTAGCACCTAATAAACTAGAATTTATTCTTAATTATTCTACTATAGTTGTCTTATTTGTCAAGAATTGCCTGTAGCTTAGAGCGCTGGAAGGGGGCAATCCTTACCTAATCAAATGGAAAAGTCCGCTCCCACCCAGGCTTCATCCTGCGGGGCGTGGATACGACTCTGGCTGTCGGAACGGCCATCCACCCGCGCCTCCAACTCGTCCACGCGTTGCAGCAGCTCTTTAAGCGTCACGCCCAGGATGTCTGGCAGGGAAGTATGGTTCAGGTCTGGGGCGTGCGTGGGCTGGCTGCGCCGGACGATCTGCCCCGGCACACCGACCACAACCGAGTTCTCGGGGACAGAGCGCACCACCACCGCGTTCGCGCCGATGCGGCTGTCAGCGCCGATTGTGATCGCGCCCAGCACTTTCGCACCCGCGCCAATGACAACCCGGTCTCCGATGGTAGGATGACGCTTGCCTTTGCCCAGGCTGGTTCCACCAAGCGTCACTCCGTGGTACAGGGTTACGTCCTTGCCTACTTCAGCGGTCTCGCCGATGACCACGCCCATGCCATGGTCGATAAAAAATCCGGGGCCGAGCATCGCGCCGGGATGGATTTCGATTCCCGTCAACCAGCGCGCAAGCTGGGAAAGCCCACGCGCCAGGAAACGGGCGTTCCGCTTCCAGAGCCAGTGCGTGATGCGGTGGATCCAGATGGCGTGCAGGCCAGAGTACACCAGCGTCACTTCCAGCCAGGAGCGCGCCGCCGGATCGCGTTCGATCACGGAAGCAATGTCACGCTTGATTTTGGAAATATATTCTGCCACGCTCTTGAAGGGTCGGATGAGCGGATGGCTTGAGAGGGTTTCAGTAGTCATTTCAAATCCTTATCTGTTGCCCAAGTTGGCAGTGCCAGTTTCGTATGGGACAACTGCCTGGCAGATATTTGACGTCTTAATCAACAAGACTCTTTCGATGTTCCAGCAGTTGCCCCTGATAAAGACATGCATTGCTGGTTTATAGTTCGCGAGCAGTTGTACTGCATTTTTTCGTCATTCGAGTTTCGTTATTCCGGCAGTTGCACTGCCGGAATAACATCCACGTAATAATTTAATCCGCCAGGTGCTGATAAAGCGGAGACGAGAGATAACGCTCCCCAAAGGACGGGATGATGACCACAATCAACTTCCCGGCGTTCTCGGCCCGGCCCGCTACCTGCAGCGCCGCCCAGACCGCTGCCCCGGACGAGATGCCCACCAGGAGACCTTCCTGAGTGGCCATTCGCCGCGCAGTCTGCATGGCATCTTCGTCTGTAACGCGGATGACTTCATCATAAGCTGTCGTGTTCAACACATCCGGCACGAAGCCAGCACCAATTCCCTGAATCTTGTGCGGGCCTTTATCGCCGCCGGAAAGCACCGGGGATGATTCCGGCTCGACGGCGATTGCCCGGAACGATGGTTTGCGCGACTTGATCACCTCGCTCACCCCGGTGATGGTCCCGCCGGTACCGACGCCTGAAATGAGGATGTCCACTTTACCATCGGTATCGCGCCAGATTTCCTCCGCAGTCGTCTTGCGGTGGATTTCCGGGTTGGCCGGGTTTTTGAACTGCTGGGGCATAAAGTAAACATCCGGATCAGAAGCGACCATTTCCTCCGCTTTACGGATCGCGCCGCCCATCCCATCTGGCCCGGGTGTGAGAATAAGTTCCGCCCCAAACGCGCGCAATAACATGCGTCGTTCTTTGGACATTGTCTCTGGCATGGTCAATATGCACTTGTAGCCCCGGGCCGCAGCGACCATCGCCAGGGCAATGCCGGTATTACCGCTGGTCGGCTCAACGATGGTTTGTCCCGGCTGGAGCGCGCCCGACTTTTCAGCCGTGTCGATCATGGAAAAGCCGATCCGGTCCTTGACGCTGTGGGCCGGGTTGTAGAACTCAAGTTTTGCAACAACTTCAGCCTTTACGCCTTCCGTAACCCGGTTCAGGCGTACCAGGGGTGTGTTGCCGATTAATTCTGTTACATTCGATGCAATTTTCATTTTTATTCCTGTAAGTGCGTTGCACCTGCTCAGTTGTTATCTTACGTTCACAAAAAAGGTGCAACGCACTTTTTAAAGAATTCACGCTTAACTGGAAATCAAAAAGGACAGCGACCAAGCGCCATGCGGAACATTTCGCATGCGGGCTTCGCCCACCGTCCTTCAATCAGTTAAGCGTGTCGGGTTTGATTGCTCGAGGGACGGCGGTTATGAAACCCGCCCCAGACACGAGCAATATAGAGCCATACCATCTACTTGTTTGCTAATCATTAGCGTTGATTTTACAACCTTTATCAGGATTGTCAAGAATACCGGGCATAAAAGGGAAGATCATCCAAAAGGTGACCGTCCCTCCTCGATTATTCTTCCTTCTCGGCTATTTCTTTCTTGTGGATTTCGATAATGTCCGCCGCCAGGTGCTGCGGGACGGTTTCGTAGTGGTCGAATTCCATGGTGAAGTAACCGCGCCCACCGGTGATCGAGCGGATGTTGGTGGTGTAGCGCAGCATCTCTGCCAGCGGGACGTGCGCCATCACAACTGTATTGCCACGTTCAGACTCGGTCCCCTGAACGCGACCGCGGCGGGTATTCAAATCGCTCATCACATCGCCCATGTTTGATTCCGGAACCACGACGCGAACGTTCATGATGGGCTCGAAGAGCACCGGACCGGCATCCTGTACGGCCAGCTTGAAGGCTTCGCGACCGGCGATTTCGAACGCCACCGGCTTTGAATCTACCGGGTGTTCCTTGCCATCATATACGATAACCTTAACGTTGCTCATCGGGTAACCGGCAACCACGCCCTGCGCCATCGTATTGGCAATCCCTTTCTCGATGGCAGGCAGATACGACTTGGACAGGTTCATCCCGACCAGTTCATCGCCAAATTCAAAGTTAGCCTCCGGGAAAGGCTCGATGCGCAGATGCACTTCGCCAAATTGACCGGAACCGCCGGACTGCTTCTTATGGCGGTATTGCGCAGATGCATTTTTGGTAATGCCTTCCCGATAGGGAACTTTCGGCTCGAAGGTTTCGAGGCCGACCTGGAATTTATTCTCGGCCCGGCGGATGGCCACATCGATGTGCTGGTCACCCATACCCTGCAAAATGGTCTGCCGGGTAGCCGGTTCATTGTGCCAGGACAGGGTCATGTCTTCTTCGCACAGGCGGGTCAGCGAGGGGCTGATTTTGGCGGCATCGGCCTGGGATTTAGGACCGATCGCTACCTGGAACAACGCAGATGGATATTCCGGAACAGGAATGGTCAACGGATGGCCTTTATCGCAGAAGGTATCGCCGGTGGCCGTAACGGTCAGTTTCGCGACCGAGGCGATATCCCCGGAGTGGACTGTCTTGATGGCAACCTGTTCCTTGCCGCGCTGGATATGCAAACCGGCCATACGCTCTTCAGCGCCTTTGTTCTGGTTCCAGACGCGCGTGTCAGCTTGCATAGAGCCGGAGAAAATGCGGAAATAGGTCATCTTGCCGACGAACGGGTCAGCGGTCGTCTTCCAGACGTACGCAGCCAACGGACCGGAGTCGGAGGCGGTCAGTTCTTCTTCCCCATTCTTGCCCTGCGCAACACGGACGGGCGCTTCCGCAGGCGAAGGCATCAGGTCGATCATCGCGTTCAACAACGGCGCAATGCCAATCTCTCGACCGCCTGCAGCGCAGAAAACCGGGATAAAATCGCCGGAACAGACAACCTTCTTTAGACCACGGAGCAGTTCTTCACCGGTCAGAGAGCCGCTGTCTAGATATTTCTCGAGCAGGGCATCTTCCCCTTCCGCGGCCGCTTCAACCAGCTCGGTGTAGGCAGCATCTACTTCATCTTGCATATCAGCAGGGATGTCAGAGGCGGTCTTTCCATCGCTTAAAAAGGCCTTCATGCTGATCAAATCTACAACACCCTTGAAATCATGCTTTTCGCCGATTGGTAATTGCACCTTGATCAGGCGGGTCTCCGAAAATTGTTCTATACTGGAGAGTGCTTTTTCAAAATTGGCGTTATCACGATCGAGCCTGTTGATGACTACAAAGCGCGGCAGTTTGAAATCTTCCGCATAGCGCCAGGCAATTTCGGTGCCGACTTCCAGGCCGGAGACAGAATCGACCAGTACAACCGCCCCATCGGCTACCGAAAGCGTCGAAATAACCTCTCCAACGAAGTCGGTGTAACCAGGCGCATCCAATACATTGACCTTGTAATCGCGGTGTTCTACTGGAATTACGCTTGTGTAAATGGATATCTTGCGACGAATTTCTTCGTCATCATGATCTGACACGGTCGTCCCGTCTTCCACATGGCCGAGACGCGTGGTAACCCCCGAAAAATGTTGAAATGCTTCCGCCAACATGGTCTTACCCGCACCGCCGTGTGAAACCAGCGCAATGTTGCGTAGATACTCAGTGGTATACTCTTTCATTGATAACCTTTCTTGTGATTGGGATAATACCAGCCGACTGATTCTAAGTGAAGTATCTTGAATTGTCAAAGTGTGAACCGTCACATATATAGAGTTACGCAGTTCCCTTCTTTTTACTTCCTGCCCAGCCATGGAACAACTCGTAAACCAATATTCCGCCTTGTGGATTGCCGTCGCATTTGTGTTGCTGGCGGCCCTTATCCTGTTCCGGAAAAAGCCGAAAACCAGCGACTTTGT
>JAABUE010000118.1 GCA_011389535.1 Anaerolineales bacterium | reverse complement strand
ATTCAGCGGTTCAGGCAGCAGGATCAGCACGCCAATCCCTGCCAGCACAAAGCCAGGAAAAGCCGCCCACCAGCTCCCGCTGGCAAAGCCGCTCGCAAACAAGAACAAGAAGACAGCGCCTGCCCCCAGGAAGACAATACCCCAGAACAGATCGGATGCATCTTGTAAGAAGCCGAAAGCCTGTAAAAACCCCAGCGCACCCGCCAGGATGAGCAGCGTGCCAATGAGGATACGAGGGTCAAACCGTTTCATTTGAATTCTCCAAAAGAGGATTAGTGAACCGCAACACGCCCGGCCCCGGCCTGGATCATAATGTCTGCTTTGTTCTGTGCAGACGAGTAATCCGTCGACTCGTAGATCCCGTTCGAATACGGGAAACGGGTCGTATCGATCTCGATGGCCGCAGCGCCATGCTCCGCACGGATTCGGGCCGCAACGCCCTGTGGCACAATCATATCTAACGAAGCTGCACCCAATTCCACTCTGACGTTCGTCAGGCCGGCGTTGGCTGGCAGGGTCAGATCTGTTTTGCTGGCGCCAGTGTTTACCCGCAGGTCGGTAACCTTCAAGTCACGCAAGTCAAGTTCGGACTGGGAAGCGCCGGTCTCCAGGCGTAAGGCCAGCGGAACATCACGGTTAAGGTCGATATTCCACTCCAGGCCCTGCCAGCCGCCAAAAAAGGGCGGGAAGATGAAGGGACGCGCCTCGAGGTGTGTGTCCAATCTGTCGCCAGATTTACGCGTATTCTGCTTCACGCCGCCCGCAAAGCTGCCACTAAGCAACTGCCCCATCGTAGCGCCGGCGCCCAACACCAGGCGCCCCGCACCATGGCTTAACTTCACAGAAGCCTGGCTCGCGCCCTGCAAGTCGATCGTGACCTGTTCTTGCTCCATGCTGCCCCGCACGAAATACCCAAAGATGACCGAGCCGCCAAGCAGGACCAGCACGCTCGGCCAGAAGAGCTGCATCGGGTTGATACCGCCCGGCAGGCGAATATTCGCGTTGTTCAGGAACATCAACCCGCCCAGCAGGATCAGGACAGCGCCCCAAAAAACATAATCGCGACGCATGGCTATTGCTCCTCCGGCTCTCTACCGCGAAGAGAGCGGTACAGTCCACTGCCAAGCACCCACAACCCCAACAGAATCAACAGGATCGCGGGCCCAAAGTTGCCCAGGATATTCCAGCCACCCAGGAAAGCCGAGAAGACCAGGAACAGCACGACGCTGACGACCATCATGTTGAGCCCATGCCGCAGGTTTTGGCGCGTATTCTCACCGAGCAAACCTTGCAGGATAATGCCGATGCCGATAAACCCGATGATCAGCGTCCACATATATGCCCAGGAACTGCTGTCGCCCGTCAGATCCTGGTAATACAGGATTCCCCCGATCCCGGCCACAATGGAAGCCGGCACGGCCAGCCCTGGCGCGCCTAAAATCAAGCCGAGCAAGAACAAAAGTGCGCCGATCCCCACCATCGAGAGTGACCCGCTGGAGAAGCGTTGCGCGAACGCCGCTACTTCAGGGAATGTCCGCTGGGCAATGAACCAGGCTCCCAGCAAGATCAGGATAATGCCGAGCGCGAGTTGAGTACGACCTTGTTTTCTCATAAGCTACTCTCCTTTTAGAACTACAAATAGTGTACAACATTTGCGAGCTTAATAAAAGCTACCTCTTGATGTACGCTCCAGAGCAGGGAAAGTTTCGAAAGTAACGCAAGATAGTATTTCGCCGCTGCTTTTTCAGGGAACCCAAGCCATAGTACAATCAATCACTTCCCAACGAGGTACATAATTATGGACATCCCCTCCTTCGACGGCTGGACCTGCCCGCTCCCCCTGAAGAATTATCCCACCATCGTGATGGGACATGGCGCGGGAGGCAAGATGATGAACGACCTGATCCGGCACCTGTTCGCTGCAGACTTTCATAACGACCTGCTGGCGCAATTGGGCGACTCAACCGCCTTAGAGCTTTCAGCTTTCAGAGATCAGCGCTTAGCGTTTTCTACTGATTCGTTCGTTGTAAGTCCACTGTTTTTCCCCGGCGGAGACATCGGCGAGCTGGCCGTCAACGGTACGGTCAACGACCTGGCAATGAGCGGCGCAATGCCGTTATTCCTTTCGGCCGGCTTCATCCTCGAAGAGGGGCTGGAAATGGAAACATTGGGGCGCATTTCGGCTTCCATGGCGCGTGCCTGTGAAATAGCGGGCGTACAGATTGCAGCCGGCGATACCAAAGTCGTTGAGAGGGGACACGGCGACGGCGTCTACATTAACACCACCGGCATCGGGGTCATCCCTGCGGGCGTAGATATCGCCCCCACTAACGCCCGGCCCGGAGACCTGATCATCGTCAGCGGGACGCTGGGTGACCACGGCATCGCCATCATGTCGGTGCGTGAAGGCCTGGGCTTCGAGAGCGAGATCAAGTCCGATACCGCCCCGCTAAACGGCATGGTGGCGGAGATGTTGCAGGTGAAGGGCGGCCACAAAGGAACGCCGATACACTGCCTGCGCGATGCAACCCGCGGCGGCCTATCTGCTGTGCTCAACGAACTTGCCGTTGCCTCCAATGTAGGAATCGAATTCGAAGAAGAGAAAGTGCCTGTCCGCCCGGCGGTTAATGCGGCCTGCGAGATGCTTGGCCTGGATCCCTTCTACATCGCCAACGAGGGCAAGCTGGTCGCTTTTGTGCTTGAAACAGTAGCAGAGGAAATCCTGGCAGTGATGAGAAACAACGAACACGGGAAGAACGCTGTGATTATTGGCCGCGTGACCGATGAACACCCCGGCCTGGTTGTTGCCAGAACCATGATTGGCGGCTCGCGCGTGGTGGATCTGCCTGCCGGGGAACTGTTGCCAAGGATATGCTAGATCAAGATTCGTTAGGAATTCAGGATGCCTAGAAAACGAAAAAAAGACAAGAAACCCCGCCGCCCCAAAAGAAACACACAAATCCCCATTTCACAGGTGCGCAAAGTCACGCTAGAAGATCCCCTGAAAGCGGTTGGAAGCGCCCGCCAGTATCCAATTTTCGGTTGCTGGACGATCGAAGAATGGCAGGAAAGCGGCATTGCACCAGTGGTCATCGCTCGCCAACAGGATGACGGAAAGGTTTTATTTGCCAACTACCTGGTGGACTTGTATTGCCTGGGGATCAAGGATGTAGTTGTCGATGAAAACGTACCACCAAAGCGCTTCGAGCGTTCCTTACAAAAAATGTGCATGCAAGCGCCTGTAGCAATTGCAGTGGAACTGGCCCACGAGATCGTCCACGGTGCGCTGGAATACGCCCGCAAATATGGCTTCGAACCGCACCCTGATTTCACCCGCCTGCATGCCGACCAGGTGCTAGACCCGCCGGATGCGCACCCGCGCAACCACAACGTTGAATTCGGGCAGGATGGTAAACCCCTCTACATCCCTGGCCCTCACGACAGCCAATACGAGAGCAGGCGCATCGTACAAACTCTGGAACGCACCGCAGGCGAGGGAAATTTCCACTACCTCATCGGCTTCGGTGACCCGGACTCCTTCATCGAATAACAATCATCAAATTGGGACTTGCACAGTTCCTGAAATGCATGTTGAGCAATTCAACAGGATGGGCAGGAAGCTTCAACCTTTATTCCCTCAAGACTGCCTGGCTGCGCGCGCGCAGGGCAGAGAGCTCCTGGCGCAGCTTTGATAAAGTGTCCTCTGCATTTTCGATGCGCTCACGCTCACTGCGCACGTAGCGGGTGTAGGGCGCAACGCCGTCTTTCAGGCGGGTGATGACGTTTTCCCTCTCGTTGTTGAACTGAGTCGTCATGGCGCGGAGCAGTTTTGTGCGCAGCAGCTCCATTTTCTCTTTAAAGTTTTCTTTGGCTTGCTTACGTTTGAATGGGATCACGAAAAAGCCCAGCACGGCCATGGTGCCGGCTGCCAGCATCCCGGTAATATCCAGGCTGGAGGAGAGCACGGCTACAGAAATCAGCGTTCCCAGGCCAACGGCGCCGGCCTCCAGCAGGGCAGTCTGGGCCACTGCCGTTTCGACGCTATTGGCCAATTCCCTGGCTTCCTGGTTGCGGTCATACGAGTTCACAATGGTCTGCACGCTCTTGCCGACCGTATCGATCAATTCGCGCCGGCGGGCTTCGCGCGGACCGTAACCTTCGCCGACCAGGTGCTCGATGTTCTGCGCCCGGCGTCGCTGCAGGTAACTCATGACCTGCTGCCACTCGTGCAGGTCTTTCTGAACCAGCCAGTCGATCAGCCGCTGGACCTGTTCTTCGATCTGCTGCGGCACATCGGCCATGACCTGTTTCTCGAACTCAGCCCGGACCTTGTCACCGCGGATCAGGTTTTGGACGTTGTTCAGGCGCAATGTGTTGTCGAAGAAATCCAGGCCGCGTTGTTCCAGCCGGTGCAGGATATTCTCAATCTCGGCCAGGCGAGGCGGCAGCTCGCTGTGCAGCTCGCGCTCGTATTCCGTGATGACGGTTTCCAGCGAGGCGGCGGTCAGCTTGTCTTCGTCCAGGGCTTCGGACTGGGCTGTCAGGCTCTGCCCGGCATGCCGGACCAGGCGTTCTGCAACACCGAGAGGATTATTGAACTTGAGCTCCAGGCGGGAGATATCGTCTAAGGTGGCACTGATATATTGCTCCAGCTCATCGAAGCCGCTGAGACTCCGCAAGCGGGCGCGCTCTTCGGGGTCTGCCTCGGAGGCGGCGCGCTGGGCCAGTTTAGCGGAAACAGGGAAGAGCTGGGGAATATCGCCGAGAATCGTCGTAGCGTGTTTCAGGATGAACTCGCGGACTTCCTGCAAGGCGGAATCGTTTTCAAAGATGTCCACCTTGTTCAGCACAAAGACGATCTTCTTGCCCCAGGCCAGGATACGTTCGAGGAACTGGCGTTCGCTCTCCGTCAGCGGATGGTCGGCTGAGGTGACGAACAGGACCAGATCACTGCGCGGCACGAATTCGTCGGTCAACCGTTCATGCCGGCGGATGATGGCATTTGTGCCGGGAGTATCGACAATGTTCAATTCTTTCAATAGCGGCAAGGGATAAGTATAGACAGCAAAGCTTTCGTCCACCACCTGCTCGGCGGGCTGTTCACCCCACTTGACCAGGGTCACTCGCGAAGTGGTAGGAGTGGCGCCCTCCGGTAAGACTCTCTGGCCGAGTAAGGCATTGATCAGCGCGGTCTTGCCGGCGTTGAACTCACCGGCAATCACGATCAAAAATAGTTCATCCAGTTGCAGGATGGCATTTTGCAGGCTGTCCCATAATTCGCGCGGCAGGTCGAGCTTGGACAGCGCGATCTGCATATTGGCCAGAGCTTCCTTTTCGTCGCGCAGGAATTGGGCTTGCTGATCGGTAAGTACGGACTGACGCATGTATTCTCCTCATCATCGCCAACAGGCTTTCCGCATTTATTATACAGCCACATTGCCAAAAGGTTCATCCTTTAGACAGGATTATTCAAATAGTATAGATAGCATGTCGCTCTCGCGTTAACGTTTGCGCCGTGCACTGAGAAAGAAGATGCATTACGCTCAAGGTACAAATTTTATCTACCCAGTTTATAGTAAAATTCGACAATCACCTTTCAAATAGCTAAAAAATGAATGACAAAGAAAACATCATCGAAACATTTACAGAATTAGCTCCCAGATACGAAGAGGTTGTCAATGCTGAACTCAATCGCTTCTGGGGCTGGAGTTATACGGGGTTTGTCAACCAATTGATCCAGGCGACTGTGATCCCTGAAAAGGGCAGGATGCTGGATCTCGCCACAGGGACAGGCGTCATTCCAATAAAGGTGGCAACTGACAGTTTAAGCGATCCTGCGCCGGGAAGTGCTAAAGGAGAAAGGTCCGGTGATACGAGCCGCATTCACGGGCTGGATATTACCATGTCGATGCTTGCGCGTGCCAGGAAGAAATTGGTCGCCGGTGATATCCGGGACCGGGTAGACCTGGTTTGCGCTTCAGCCATGGATATCCCTTATGCCAGCGGATCGTTCCATCTGGTCACATGCGCGCTGGCCACGCACCACATGAATGTCAAGCTGCTGCTATCAGAAACCTGGCGGGTCTTGTGCGAAGAGGGAGTGTTATCCATTGCGGACGTCGGGGGTTCGAATTTATGGAAATTGCCAGTTGTAAAGTTCTTACTGCGCATTGCCGCGTTCATGTATTTCCTTCTTACAGAAAACATACATAGAGCCTGGGCCGAAGCAGAGGCAGTCTCAAACGTGCGCTCGAAGGAAGAGTGGTCCGATCTCCTTACCGAGACCGGCTTTCGGAACATAAAAATAACAAAGCTGAAATCAAAACATCGCTGGGTCCCGGAACCTCTCGTGATCCAGGCTGTCAAACCCAATTCTGGAGGATCAAAATGAACTCACGCCTGTTGCTCGAAGAGGGAAGAAGAGATGAACTCTGGACGAAGCATTGCGGATTTTTCACGCTTACACCGGACGACTTCATGGATGTACAGAAGCGCTTGCTGCTCGAGCAAATCAACCTCCTGGGAAAATCCCAAATCGGCAAACAATTGTTTGGGAACAAGATGCCTGGCAGTGTGGAAGAATTTCGACAGAATGTACCACTGACAACTTATGCCGATTACGAAGAATACTTTGGCCAACAGATCGAAGAGGTATTGCCGGTAAAACCCTTCGTGTGGGTGCGTACCTCGGGCCGCACGTCCACCAAGGGCCCAAAATGGATACCCTACACAAAGACCATGTACGATCGCCTGGGAGATTTAACAGTCGGGGCTATGCTCATGGCTTCGGCTTCCTACACGGGAGAAGTAAAGCTGGAACGCAACGACAAGTTCCTTTTAGCCACCGCTCCCCCACCGTACGTGTCCGCATTTGTCAGCCGTTCGGCGCAAGATCAACTGGAGGTAAAGTTCCTTCCCCCGCTCGAACAGGGCGAAAATATGGAGTACGCCCAGCGAGTGACGCTCGGATTCAGACTCGCCATGCGGGAAGGCATGGACTACTTCATGGGGTTGGCAAGCGTGCTGGCGAGGATGGGGGAGCAATTCGAACAACAATCGGGCTCCACAAAACTATCGAAGGAAATGTTAGACCCTGCCACTTTGTGGAGATTGGTCAAAGCAGTCATCATCGCCAAACTCAACGGACGGAATATCCTTCCTAAAGACATCTGGAAATTAAAAGGCATCATGACCGGCGGAGCAGACACGGTAGTCTACGGAAGCAAAATTGAACACTACTGGGGCAAAAGACCTTTGCAAGGCTTTGGATGCACAGAGGGTGGTAACGTAGCCATGCAAGGCTGGAACGGCAAGGGGATGGTGTTCTCTCCTGATATCGTATTCCTGGAGTTTATCCCGCTCGATGAGCATCTGAAAAACAAAGCCGACCCCAACTACCAGCCAAAGACCGTGCTCTATAACGAACTGGACATGGGAATCTATGAATTCGTACTGACAAACTTCCATGGCGGCGCTCTCGTACGTTATCGGATTGGTGATCTCTTCGAAGTCATTTCATTGGAGGACAAAGAGCTCGGCTCGCCGCTTCCCCAGCTGAGATTTTATTCGCGTGCCGATGACGTGATCGACCTTGGAAACCTGGTGCGATTGACCGAAAAAGATATCTGGAAAGCAATCGAAGCGACCGGCGTGAAATACCAGGATTGGACTGCGCGAAAAGAATTCAATAGCGAGAATGTCATCCTGCACATCTATCTTGAACCTAAACCTTCGGAAAACATTGCAGTTGGAGATTACAGGCAACAGCTTGGTTTAGAATTATCGAAACTCTCACCCGAGTTTAGTGGCCTGGATGAAATCTTGGGACGCAATCCGATTCAAATTTCCCTGCTTAAGCCAGGCTCGTTCGATGCCTACATGAAACAGAAACAACAGGAAGGGGCTGATCTAGCACATATCAAGCCTGCGCATATGCAACCGTCCGACCAGGTCATGAAGCGGTTACTTGATTTTGAAAGCAGTCTGCCCGGCGTACCATGAGTC
>JAABUE010000117.1 GCA_011389535.1 Anaerolineales bacterium | reverse complement strand
TGGAGCTTGATGATGTTCTCGGGCAGTTCTTCCAGGCTGACTTTTTTGGTGATCATGGGGGTCATGTCCATGCCAT
This sequence comes from Anaerolineales bacterium, assembly GCA_011389535.1. Taxonomy (GTDB): domain Bacteria; phylum Chloroflexota; class Anaerolineae; order Anaerolineales; family Villigracilaceae; genus JAABUE01. The sequence goes on along the minus strand of JAABUE010000117.1, from coordinate 7,955 downwards.
CGGCCATGCACTCGATCACGCGCGGGAAGGTACCGTGACCGGAATGACCCTGCGCACCGACGATGCGGGCGCGACGGACTTGCAGCACCTCGCCCGTAACGGGCATCTTGGCTTCAGCGCGGGCGGTGACGACCACGGTACTGTTCAAGGTGCGGCCTTCCCAGATCGCGCGCTCGATACCGGGATAAACGACTTCGGGCAGGCCGGTGGCTTCCATGAACATGTCAGCGCCCATGCCATCCGTCAGCTCCAGCACCCGGTCGGCGAAGTCTTCTTTGGACGGGTCGATGTGGGTATCTGCACCCAGCTTCAATGCCACGGCGGCGCGTTCGGGCTGGGTCTCGGAAATGATGACCTTCGAGGCTCCGGCGCGTTTCAGGATAGCACAGGCAGCGATGCCGACCGGCCCGGCGCCCAGGATAACAACCCGGTCACCCGGGCGGATGCCGCCGCCGCGCTCGATCACGGCGTTATAGGCCACGCAGGTTGGCTCGGTCAAGCTGCCGGCCAGGAAAATGTCATCCCCCTTGTAGGCATGGGCCATTGGTTCCAGGCTCCACAGTGTGCGCGCGGGCAAGACCATATATTGCGCATCCGCGCCGTTGACGTTGAACCCTACCTCGTCCAGCCTTTCGCAGTGGTTTGGATACCCGTCCGCACACGGACGGCAACTGCCGCACCACAGCATCTCTTCTGAAGTCACACGCTCACCGCCCCTGAAGGGTTTGTTGGTGCGCTTATCAAAAGCTTTCTTTCCGGCTTCGACCACTATGCCGGAAAATTCGTGCCCCAGGATGCTGGGGAAACCGGTCAGACCGGGATAGAATATGTAGCCGTCTTCCGTCGCCTGTGACATATGCACATCCGAGCCGCAGATGCCGACGGCCTTGACTTGCAGCAACACTTCTTCCGGACCCGGGGTCGGGATGTCGTACTCCCGGATCTCAATCCTGGGGTGGCGCCATACCAGGCTGCCGAGGTAAGTCTGGCGGCCTTCGATATCTTTCGCACCCAGCTTAAAACCCGGCTTCGGTTCCCAATCCGCTACCAGGGTAACGCCTTGCATTGTGCCTTTCATAGGTTTGCTCCTTTAATGTTTAGTAAGTGCCAAACAGAACTATCCCCCCAGCCCCCTTCCCTACCAGGGAAGGGGGTGCCCGAAGGGCGGGGGTTAGGTCCGTTTAAACTTCCGTACCCTGCCCAATCCGCGGGAGGCTATAGACCGGCTTCCAGCCCTCGCTGAGCGGTTCGCGCAGATAAGGTTCCATTTCTTTTTCGGTGCGCAGGGTGACTTCCTCCACCGGCGGGACAGATCCAGCCGGGAAAGCCTCAAGGACATCGTCGTGCCAGAGCGTCAAATATTTCAAGATGGCAGCCATCGGGCGTTTGCCTTTGTATGCGGTGCCGGATTTTGCTTTGCCGACCACACCTTCGGGCGTAGCTGCGATCTCGATGGCGAAATGGCCCTCGCCCTCCGACCAGCGGCTGGGGCGGCTGAACGGATCAACCGATTTGTCGAAGTGGCCCTCGGGCAGATAGCTCTTGCCCTCGGTGTCCACCGCATAGTCCATGTCGACCATTTCGGGATGCAGCAGCAGGCTCAGGGATGTTTCCGATTCGTCCGCGTGGACGAAGTTGGTCGTCATTTGCCCGCCGCGATCGTCCGGGCGGAAGAACTCGCGCACACCGCGGTGCCAGTCGATCACCCGGAAGATGCCGGGCAGCTGGTAGCGCTTCATAAATTCCTGCACCGCAGATTCGAGCACCCATAACTGGCCGTGGTTGTTGACGATCAGCTGCTTGCGGAAACCGTCGTTCCACAGGCCGAGCATCACGTCAATCATCATCTCGCGCACCACGTGTTCTCGGACGATGACCGTGCCGGGCATGCCCACGTGGTGGTACGGGTGGGCGCCGTAGTTCAGGGGAGGCAGCGCCAGGTTGACCGGCGCGCCGTGCTTGGCGGTAAAGCGCCGTACGCCTTCGCAAATCGCGCTGACGTAAAGTGTGTCCGCTGCGCTGGGCAGGTGCTGCCCGTGCAGTTCGGAGCAGCCGACCGGGATGAAGACCAGGTCATTTTTCTTGCGGTTGGCCTCCACCTGCCAGCGGGTGGTGGTCTGGATGTAAGAGCCGGGCTTGCCCCATTCCACCGGCGACGGGATGCCGTATTCGGCCAGGATGGCGTCGATCTGCTCGTCGCTGGCCTCCCACACTTCCTTTTTCATCCGCCCGACAGCGTTGTCCTCGAAGAACAGGTCAGGTTGGTTGGTGGCTAAATATCCTTTTGGTACGATTTGGGTTGACATGTAATACTCCTTTAGTTTGGATCCAGACCCTAAGGGTTTCGAAAACCCTTAGGGTCTTTGACTAATTTGGAAAAATCTTTCCGGGATTAAGAATGTTGACCGGGTCTAACGCGGCCTTGATGCGCTTCTGGACCTCGATCGAAACCGGACCCTGGGCTTGCTCCATGTATGGACGTTTCAACGCGCCCACACCATGCTCACCTGAGAGGGTCCCGCCCAGGTCGAGCGCTACGGCAAATTCCTCAGCCACCATCTGCTCCACTTTAGCCCATTGCTTGGGGTCGCGTTTGTCGAACAAAATGTTAGGGTGCAGGTTGCCATCCCCAGCGTGACCGAAGATGACGATTGGCAGGCCATGTTTCGCGCTGATGGCCTTGATACGACGGATGGCCTCCGGGATGGCGCCCCGCGGGACGGTGATATCTTCGCCCAGCTTGTTAGGCGCTTTTCGAGCCAGCGCGGGGGAAACGGACCGTCGGGCCTGCCACAGTTTCGAACGCTCACTCTCGTCCCGGGCGACTGTGACCTGGCGAGCTCCGCATTCCATGCAGATTTCCTCGACGGCTTCGATCTCTCGCCGCACTGCATGCTCATCTGAGCCATCGGTTTCAATCAGCAGGATGGCTTCTACATCTAAAGGCAAACCAAGCTGCATGGCTTCTTCGATGCAGGCGACGGCGGTCTCGTCCATCAGTTCCATGGTGGCCGGGAGGATCCCTGCTGCCAGGATGGCGTTGACCGTGCGGGAGGCATCTTCCAGGGACGGGAATTCGACCAGTGCGGTGCGGGCAAATTTGGGCTTCGTGATGAGGCGCAGCAGGGCTTCGGTGATCACGCCCAGTGTCCCTTCTGATCCTGTGAACAGCGCTGTCAGGTCATACCCGACCACGTCCTTGATGCATTTGCCGCCGGTGCGCAGGATGCGCCCGTCCGCCAGGACAACGGTCAGGCCGAGCACGTAGTCGCCGGTCACGCCATACTTCAAGCAGCGCGGGCCGCCGGCGTTGCAGGCGATGTTGCCGCCGATGGTTGAGTGGCGGACGCTGGAGGGGTCGGGCGGGTAGAACAGGCCAAGTTTTTCCACCCCAGCCTGCAGGTCGACGGTGATGAGGCCGCTTTCGACGTGGGCTGTCGCATTGACCTCATCGATTTCCAGAATGCGGTTCATGCGCGTCATTGCCAGCGTGATCCCGCCGTCGAACGGGACTGAGGCTGCTGCCATACCCGAGCCCATCCCGCGTGCTACAAGTGGAATGCGTTCTTGACCGGCCAGCATGACCACCTGGCTGACCTGTTCGGTGGTACGCGGCAGGACGACCACATCCGGGCGGTGTTCGGCGAAGGTGGCATCGTAGCTGTAAACGGCCAGGTCTTCGGGTGTGGACAACACGCCGTCTTTGCCAGCGATCTTTTGGAGTTTGGCGATGATGTGTTTATCCATCCTGCCTCACGGACTCCAACGTCTCCTGACGTTGGAGTAACGAAAGTCGGGAGACTTTCGAGTCCTGCACATAGGCGCGGTCTAGCAACACGATCGGATGCACAACTTTCACATCCAACCCGCTGCGCTGCACCCCGACGTTCAGTTGCATCTGGCAGCCGGGACAACCCGACGCGATGTAATCTGCCTGGGTGCTGGCGATGCAGTCGGTTTTACGTTTCAGGACTTTGAGCGACGTTTCGTAGTGGGTGATGAGCTGGCTGCCGGCCGAGCCGCAGCACCAGTCCGCTTCGGGTAGTTCGACGTACTCCAGCCCGTCGATCATTTGCAGCAAAGCTCGGGGCTCTTTCCATACATTTTGTCCCCGCCGCAAGTGACAGGGATCGTGGTAGGTGACGCGCGCCTCGACCCGACCCTGCGGTTTTTCAAGGGGGATGCTCATCAAAAATTCGCTGATATCGCGTACCCTGGCGCTGAATTTCGCGGCCCGTTCGGCCCAATCGGGATCATCCGCCAGCAGTTTCGCGTAGTTTTTGAGGGTGGACCCGCAGGTGGCGCAATCGGTGACGACAACTTCTACTTTCGCCTGCTCGAAAATGGCGATGTTATGTCTGGCCTGCTCCTGCACCAGATCGGGTCGCCCGTATCCCAGGGCGGGCATCCCACAGCAGACCGTTTCCTTCGGTGTGATGACAGTACAGCCATTGCGGGCCAGCACCCGGACTGTCGCCGCGCTTGCCTCGGCGAACATCAGGCTTTGGGCGCAACCGAGGAAGAATCCGACCCGGACCCGTCCCCGTCCCTCATCATCCCCGAAGGGGGCCAAGGGGGATGCAGCCGGGGTGGTTTCTGGCAAGACCTGACGCAGCGGACGCTGGGGCAGGCGCGGCAGCATGGCTTCCATGTCGCGTACTTTGCCGGGCAGCAGTTTGTGTATCCCTGCCGAATAGGCTAGGCGGCGGAAGCCCATTTTTTCGTACACCCTTAATGGCCATGTAGCCAGTTCCATTCGTTCCGGTCTGGGAATTAGAGCATTGAACAGAGTCTGCTTCCATCCTGCCGGGCGGATTTGTTCCTGCACGTGGCGCATCTCGATCGCCAGGTCCGCCGGGTGGATGCCGACCGGGCAGGCTGTGCTGCAGGCCATGCAGTCGAAGCAAGCGTACATCTGCTCGAGCAGGTTGGGGCTGAGTTCCAGTTCGCCCTCCAGACTTTTGCGCGCCAGCGCCACCCGTCCGCGCGGCGAGGCCGTCTCGCTCAGGTACTCGCGGTACGTGGGGCAGATAGCCAGACAGGCACCGCAGCGGATGCAGTTAAGATATTCGTCTTCAGACGGCTGGCGCAGATTTGGAGGCTTAATCACAGAAATTTCCATTTATCATGTTATTGCGAGCGTGCGAAGGAATCTTCGATTAAGCGGTGAAACCTTTGCGAAAAGAAAGTTTCGTTAAACAGGAGATTGCTTCGGCCTTCGGCCTCGCAATGACACATGTTAGCCAATCTCGCTGACTTTTACGGGCCGGTTTTCGTGGAACGACTTCCATGCCGCATAGCCGAGCACCACCGCAGCGCGGCCATCCTGGCCGTTGATCGGCGTTGGTTTGTCGTCGCGGACGCATTCGAGGAACTGGCGTACCTCTTCCACGTAGCAAGGGGCATACCTGTTCATGAAGAAGTGCGGTACTCGCGAGGAATGAAAACCGTCGGGGTTTCCTTTCACAGTTGTGTTTTCCGTTTCGTTTTCTGCCAGGGCCGTGCCATTCGCGCAGAAGACTTCCAGGCGCTGGTCATAGCCGTAGACCGCTTTGCGGCTGTTATCGATGGCGCCGACCGCGCCATTGGCGAATTTGAGCGTGACAATGTTGGTGTCGAGGTCGCCGAACTCGTTCAACTCCGGTTCGATCAGAACGCCGCCGATAGCATAGACTTCCTCGATTTCGCCGACCTGGAAACGAGCCATATCGAAATCGTGGATGGTCATATCGAGGAACATTCCCCCTGAGACGCGCATGAACTCCATCGGCGGCACTTCAGGGTCTCGGCTGGTAATGTGCAGGATGCACGGCCGACCGATCTCACCTGAGGAGACGATCTCGCGAACCTTCTGGAAGCTCTTGTCGAAGCGGCGGTTGAACCCAACCTGCAGCTTGACTCCGGCTGTATCGACCGCTTCCAGCGCCTCATCGATCTTGTCCAGTTCGAGCGCCAGCGGCTTTTCGCAAAAGATGTGCTTGCCGGCTGCGGCCACGTCTTTCATGATGAAAGCGTGCGTGTCTGTGCTGCTTGCGATCAGGATGGCTTCGATCTCCGGGTTGGCCAACAACTCGTGGTAATCTTTCACCACCCGCTGGATGCCAAGTTCATCGGCCACAGCCTGGGCCACCTCCAAGCGAATATCGCAAACAGCGACAAGATCCGCCTCGGGGATTTGCTTTACAATGTTGCGTACATGCACGCTGCCCATGCGCCCGGTGCCGACTACGGCAATCTTTACTCTTCTGGTCATCTCATCCATGCTCCTATGTAAAGATATATATCATCTCAAAAAGATGGGGGAAGCGGGGCTTCCCCACACCCCATGTATGGAAAAGATACGAAATTATCCTTCTCCGGCTTCATTCGACGTCAAAATACGGCGACAGGATCTTGAGCGCTGCCTCACGGGCTCTGATCGCCAACTCCTGGGGATCCCAATTCCAATACTCGGGCCGAAACAGCTCGATGGAACATGACCCGTCATAGCTGATCCGCTTGAGTTGCTCACAGATATCATTAAGCGGGACCACGCCCAGGCCGGGTAAGAGTCGCGTAGCATCCGTGATGGCTTCCTTCGGGGTATCTTCCAGGTCATCCAGGTGAAATGCAAAGATGCGTTCGGGGTCCAGTCGACCGAGTTCGCTGATCAGGCCGCCGCCAGTGTAGAAATGAGCTGCGTCAATTGTCATGCCCAGGTTGTCGCGGTCACATTTTTGGATGATCTCGAACGCGGCGCGCGGTGTACGCACGCTGCACCACCCAAAGCCCAGAAACTCGAACGACAGTTTAATGCTGTACAGTTGTGCAATGTCGCTCAAGTCGCGCAACACCTTGACGTATTCGGTCAGTACGTCGGACCAGGGCATATCCCGGTCTGGCAGGGGGCTGGGCACCACGACAACCGTTGGGCAACCAATCACCTGCGCGATCCTGCCCAATTCATGCAGACGCGCTTGCACCTGGGCGTACTCGTTCCCGCGAAACGCGATGAACTCGATTGAGTTGAGCGCGAGCGGCATGAGGCCTTGATCAACGAACAACGTATTGAGCTCAGCAAGACTGTGGGTATCCAGGTAGCGATCCATTTTTTCTGCCCAGACCTCAAGCGCCTTAAAGCCCGCGTGAGCGGTGACGGCGATATCAGTTTCGAGATCGCTCGTCATCGTTGTTGCGCCGTGGAAAGCCAGTTTCATCGGATTGCCTTTTCTACCTAATAGCAGTGGAAATTATAGTTCCATCACGATCTTCATGGCGCTCTTGGGCTTGTGCTCGAGCGTTTTCATGTCCAGGCCGAGCATATCGAACGCGCACAGGCCGTCATCGAACGGAATGACCTTGGTGAAGAACGGCCCCATGTTGAGGCGGTTTTCCTGAAAGATACGAATAGACGGCACCATCGTGTTCTGGCCGAGATACAAGCCCAGGATTTTGGTCGCCCAGCGTGTGATTTCGTTTGGCACAACGCTGGTTTGGATAGACGAATCCATACCAAAAGGCAGCACTTTTCCGCCCGGTGTTACGCATTCCAACGCCTGCCACAAAGCATTGCCAGTCGCCTCGATGACGATGTCGGCCTTGCGCCCGTAGGTAAATTCGGTGATTTTTTCAGCTATATTCACCTCATTCGGGTTCCAGACCGTCAACCCGCACTCTTTGGCTACGTTGATCCGGAACGGGTCGATTTCGGTCACGGCCACTTTGGCGGAGATGTTCTTGGCGAACTGGGCGAACAGGTAACCGATGGGCCCGAAGCCCAGGATGAGCACGTAGTCGTATGGCAGCATCAGCAAAGTGTTCATACCGTTGACAACCGTTGCCAGCGTCTCGACCTGCGTCCCGAAAACATCGTCGATTTCGTCTGGCAACACAAAACACTGCTTCTCAGGGACCAGACAGTACTCGGCGTAACCGCCATCGCGCATCACGCCCAGGGCGCTGGTCTTGATGTCCAC
>JAABUE010000116.1 GCA_011389535.1 Anaerolineales bacterium | reverse complement strand
TCCGGCGAGAAATCGATCCGGCTTTGGCCCTGGTGCGAATAAGCTATGCCGTAGACACAAACGACTTCGCCTGCCATCTCCAGCGTGATCTCATCCCACCGGTAACAGGAAGGTTCCTGGGAGGGGGCTGTTTCAGCAGAAGCAGTGGGCAGTCCGCGGACCAGGAAGGAATCAAACTGGGCTGGCTCGGGCGCCGATGTGTTCTGCCCGGAGACCAATCCGATGAAATCGGGATCAATCTCACCGACTTGAGATCCGATCAATTGCCACTCCTTCCGATCTTCGCTGGCATAGGCTGTAAACGTGTTTCCTTCACGGCGTAAGCGTAAGTAAACCGTGTCGGTTTCGGGAGCGGGGATCGAATAGTTCTCAGGGTTCAAGGTTCCCCCCGTGACCAGATCCATGTAGAACCCATCGCCTGCGCAAGTTGGAGCAGGAACGTCGCAGAAGGAGCGCCCAAACTGGATGAAGTTGGCCCCGCTTTCATAGATGAGCAAACCTGCAAACTGGAAATTCACCGCCGGCTGAAACTTTAAACTGGTTTCCAGTTCAAAATTTTCAGCCTGCCCGGGTCGTAACAAAAGGTTCTCGATATTACCATCGCTTATCTGTCCCGATCCGGCCATGATCTCCAGCCAACCCGGGTTGGCGCTCAGGGTCCAGGCCTCCTGGTTTTCGTGCGTCCATTTCCAGCTTTTGTCGATACTTCCATCGAAATTATCCCAGAAGATAAGGTCCTCTTCCTGAACCGGGGCCGGCTCTTTCGTTGGGGGCACTTCCATTGGCGCAACCGCAGGTGCGGGCGTGCGTGTTTTGGTTGGTTCCGGTCGAGTTGTGGGTAGCGCAGTGGCTTCTGGTTCCGTGCTCGTAAGAACGTTGCAGGCCAGCGTCAGCGCCAGACAGGCGATGCCGGCTGTTATCACGCGCGGGGATAAAAAGTGGAATTTCATTGCCTCTCCTTTCCTCTTGTCGCACGATAGTTTGTCTGATCTATTTGGAACCGCTAAATTTCGCCACCCAGGAATGTTCCCCCGTACTACTAATACTTGCCTGATTCAATTATACATCGACCGGGATGTTTTGCCAGGCCCTTTTCCCATGTTGACTCTCGCTTCTAAACTCTCTTATTGACCTTAAGAAAAATTGGTTAAGACCGTCCCGAAGGCGCTGCCCTGAGCCCGTCGAAAGGTTTCCTGCCTAATACAATCCTCAAATGCCGAGAACCTTCGGGACGTTTTCCCTGAATGAAGTTAATCTATTTTAGTGAACATCAATAGTTGGGCTATTCGGGCAGGCTTAGCGCAAAAAGGATATAACCTGACCGCCCAGCATAACAACCACCGCTACCGTGATCAAGGCGAAAGTTCCCCAGCCCAGTATGTTGTAAAGGCGCGAATTTTTGAGCGGGCCCATCAGCCGTCGGTCATTGATCAATCGCAGGATAAAGAGTAGCAGAATGGGCAGCAGAACGCCGTTGAGCACCTGCACTGCCACCAACCACTGTATGACCGGCAGATCCGGAACCAGGGCCAGGCCTGTCCCGAACAGGATCATGCCTGTAAACAATCCGAAGAATATGGGCGCGCGCCGGAAATCCAGGTTGACGCCCTTTGGCATCCCAAACACTTCACTCACTGCATAGGCAGTCGTCAGCGGGAGCACCGCGCCGGCCAGCAGCGACGCGCCCAGCAATCCAACCCCGAAGAGAGTCGTGGCTGCGGCGCCAGCGAACGGTTCCAGGGCGAGGGCTGCGTCGGCTGCCGTTTCGATATGGGTCTGGCCGGCCTGGTACAGGGTGGCAGCAGTGACGATGATCATCGTCACCGCGATCAGGTTCGAGAAGATCGCGCCTGTGTGCGCATCCAGGCGTTCGGGCCCGTAATGACGCCGGGCAACGCCGCGCTCGACCGTCGAGCTTTGTTGAAAGAACAGCATGAAGGGTGAGATCGTCGTTCCCAACAGCCCGACCAACAGGAAGAGATATTCCTGGTCCAGTTGTAAAGTAGGGACCAACGCGCCGCGCGCCACCTCGCTCCAGTCGGGCCGGGCCAGGACCGCTGCCACCGGATAGGCAAAAAACACCAGGGTCATGACCAGGAAAACCTTTTCCACCCAGCCATACGAGCCAAAGATGATGAGATACCACAGAATGATTGCAGCCAGCGGCACGACCAATAGTTTGGGCAGCCCGAGCAGTTCCGCCGCTGCGCCGATCCCCATAAACTCGGTGACGATCACGCCGCCGTTCGCAACGAACAAGACCCCCATCGCCAGCAGCGCCCAGCCTATGCCAAAGCGCTCCCGGATCAAATCCAGGAGGCCGCGCCCGGTGGCTGCCCCCAGACGGGCGCACATCTCCTGGACTACGGCCAGTGAAACCGTGATCAGCGTCATGACCCAGATCAAATCATAGCCGAACCTGGCTCCGGCTGAACTATAGGTGGCAATTCCACCCGCGTCATTGCCTGCCGCGCTGGTAATCAGCCCCGGCCCAAGGATCACCAGCCAGCGTAGCAGGCCGCCAGGCGGGCGGCGGAGCCCTCGCAGGCTCACGCTGCGCCCGCGGATGTTCAGGCGTACTGCCGGATAAATGCTGCGCGGTCGACTGGGCAATCCGGAAAGATCCAGATCTTTTAACGGTTCCAGGCCGTCCGGAGCGTTGGTCTGCTTCACGAAAATATCCTTGGCGCCTGGGCGCGCCAGCTGAGTGGCGCCACCTGTGAGATGGCGGCATCTATCGTGACCGTGCCAAGCAGCTGCCGCTCTGCTCCTATGACCGGCATGGCGGCTAACTGGCTGTTGAGCAATTTGTAGGCTGCCACGCGGGGGGAGTCGAGCGGAGAAAGCGTGATCAGGTACGGATTCATGAGCTCCTCGATGGTCTGATCGTCTTCTGCCATCAGGAACTGCCGTAAAGAAATGACTCCATGTAATTTGTGCGGCGCCTCATCCTCGACCACATAAAGGAAGTACACGAAATCCGGCCCTTTCAACTTTTCGCGTAACACCTGCCGCGCTTCGCCTACCTTTAGAGTTGGCGACACGATCACCACGTCGTTGGTCATAATGCCGCCCACCGTGTTTTCGGGATATCGCAGCAAATCAACGATGCGCTCGCCGGACTCTCTTGGCAACCGGTTGAGATACTGCAACGCGGTCTCAGTGTCAAGGTGCCCCACCAAATCAGCCGCCAGGTCCGGAGCCATAAAACGCAGCACTTGCAGGGCGCGCTTCTCATCCAGCTCTTCGAACACCTGCAATTGACGTTCGAGCGACATCACCTCCAGGGTATCGGCGGCCAGCTGCTCCGGTAACAACTCCAGCAGCTCGGCGGCATGCAGATAGGGCATGGCCGCGGACAGTTGGGCAATTTCACCCGGGGGCAGGTGAATGATGCGGCGATGGTAGACCGCGCCCGCCTTTACAGCCCGGGGATCACCCCGTAAGAACTCGATATACTTCCAATCGTATAGAGCGCGGCGGTCCACTCCGCGGTACCAGCCTCGCGCGATCCGCCGCAGGATGGCGCGCGCGCTCGTGTCGGCAGCAGATAAGCGCAGCTGTTTGTCTTTCTCCTCCAGCCAGAGATCGTTGGCGCGCGTGACGCGGCGATTCCGGAGGTCGAGGATGAGCGCATCGAGCACATCCCACCGCAGCCGTACTGCTTGCCCCAAACTGTCCACATCCTGGGCATTGTCGAAATTTTCCACCTCGACCAGGCGCTTCGCACGGTCGATCCCCCTGACCGCATGCCAGGGTAAGACTCCTTCGGTATTCTGGTTTTGACCATAGACAAGGTGAGTGACCAGAGGATAGTCGGTGTCAAGCAGGCTGATAGCCAGGTCCGCAAGCCTGGCAGTTCGCCCGTGGGCATCTGCAACTCGAAAACGTAGGAGGTCAGAAAGCATGGCCATAAGGTTAAACCGGTTCCACTTCTGTTCTCGTAATTTCTTATCTTTCGAAAGCTGCGCGGGCCGCTGCGCAGACAATCTGGAATCATTCTATGGTAGGTTTTATCCAGCGGCTATGAGGAATTACCCTATTCTTGCTTAGGGGCTGTTGGTTGGGCTGGTCTATTTGCAAAGAGGGCGGTTCACCTCTCTGGCACGCGAAACAATCTGTTGAAATGACATTTGACACATGACGGGCCATCCGATTTTCTGTATAGTATAGAAAGTGGTTTATATCTCAGTTGGTATCGGAGCAGGGTGTGACTGTTAGTGCATACAAACCGCGCAGGATTGTCAATCCTTTCGAAAAAGAAGTCTATGCGTACCTGAGCAGCGCTCTAGGGAAATCGTCCGAAGAATACCTCCTCTTTGGGCCCCTCCGGATTGGCAGAAGGGAACTGGACGGGTTGGTTATCGGACAGGGATTCATGGTTGCTCTGGAGGTAAAAGCGGTTAAGGGGCATGTTTCGATGGGCGCAAACACGCCCGTAACTGTCAAAACAGAGGAAGGGGAAGTAGTTGGGTTCCAGGAGCGCTACGAGGACCCTTACGATCAGGCCGAAAAACACTGGAAGGAATTGGGTTCCTTTATACGGAATGTATTCGGCGAAACGGGGTTTTGGTTCACCTCGATGCTCGTTTTTGAACCGGGAAGTACCTTTAGTGTTCCTTCCCAGGCGCGGGATGCTCATTCTCCAGATTCTTTAATCGTTGCCCTGGACGAAGTTCCGGATTACCTCAAGCAACTTTCAACCCGCTACAACAAAACGGACCTGACCGAGGAGCAACAGGCTGCCTTGATCAAGGCGCTCACCGATGGGGCAGATACATTAAGCGCAGCCGAAAAAGACATATTTGCTCCCCCTTCCACACTCGCCCGGGATACTCGCCCACCTTATGCGTCACCTCCGCCATCACCAAAAGTCTCTCCCGCAATTCCAGAAAAAAGAATTGTATCTGGTGACGCAGGCACAAAAATACAACCCCCTCGAAAATCCTGGTATCAATCCCCCTGGTTTTTAAGGTTTGCGTTCATCTTCCTGAACCCGGTCTGGGCCTTCCTGATGTTAAAGGACCAGAGGAGGAGTTGGTTCGTCAAACTGGTTGCAACTGTCTTTCTCCTCGCGCAGCTCCTGGCATGCCTGGGCGTCGCGTACCTGGTGCAAATGAATCCCGGCATCATCGGCTTTCCACGGGCCGCTCCGGCGCCGTCCAGCACTCCTTCCCCGGACCTGCCTGCTCGCCCGAATATGCCCGAGCCAACCAGTGCTCCCTCCGCCCAAGTGGAAACTTCGCCGGATACGGAAAACGCCTGCACGATCATCTGGGTGGAGACCGCTGTGGAGGGACTGGCCAACAAGAACCGCGCTATGGTCTGGGAGCAAACGATCAGGGCCCAAGTTGCCGGTTCGGGCATGACGGACAGGCAGTTCTACGACCAGGTCCTGGAGCGCAACCCCGCTTTAAAGGCGGATGGGTATGTGTTCCTGGAGGGCAAAACATATTATCTGCCCCAATGTGAATAACATTACTTGGGGGGAAGACGGGAAGAAGGAACAACAGGCATGAGGAAGTGATGCAGGTGGTAGTAACAACTCTCTTATTTGAAACCTTTCAATCATCGGGTTTGACGAAATTGACCAGCCAGGCGACGGTCAGCAGCGGGATGGGCGTCAAGGAAGCCAGCGAGCCTCCCCAGGCCACCAGCATGAGCGGGATGACCGCCATAGCGATGACCAGCCAGCCGAGACGGTCCAAATCTCGCTTCATCGTGACCAACAAGTAGGTAATGAAAACGGTATTGCCGGCCAGGAGCACGAGGTACAGCAACCTGACCGCAACCCTCAGGAGGCTGTCAGGCGAAATGAAATTGCTGGCGATGGAAAGGCTGGCTGCAAGAAGGGACAGAGCGAAAACGATCCCCCGGTACCGTTTTATCCTTTGCTCTTTCAAGGACCCGGGTATTCCAAGGACATGCTTCAGGTTTGCCGTCAACAGGTTGAGATCGGAATTCCAATGCTCGTCACTGAGCTTGATCGCATTGCGTCTCGATAGATCCACCAATGCCTCGGGCAGTTCGCCTCCTGAAGGCATGGGGACCCCCTGAAGCAGGACCGGGATCACCGCGATGTTTTTGGCCAGGGCTGTTTCGACTTCAAGGCGGACATAATCGTGCGGCTGATCCAGTCGTTTTTTACCGTCCGGACCTGTGACCCGCAGCCATTGTCCCCCGATCAAGACCAAAACCGCCTCTGACTGGTCCAATTCCGTTTTAATCTTTTGTTCGTAATCTACCCCGGGTTTGATCGTATCGACGTCGAAAAATATCCGCTCTTCGCCGAAGTAATTCTTTAAATAATCATAGAGCCGGCCTGCATATCCCGCGGAATCGGAGCGCCTGTAGCTGATAAAAATTCTCTTCACAGGTCAACTTCCTGTGGGCAAGAAGTGGAAGGATTGCATGATGATCTCATACAAGGTCTCCAGCGAAGGTTGCTGCCCTGCACCTTCCGCAGCAGGCTGCCACGGCAGGAAGGTCAGCGTATACAGGCGGTCATTGTGGACAATGAACACCTTGCGCCAGGGATCCGGCCCCGGGAGCCCGTCAACCACCACGGCCTGCTCGCCATCCACGCTCGCCTCGCTGCGCGTAATATTGAAACCCGAACCGGCCGCACTGACCTGCGCATCCGCAGCCTGAGCCGCCGTGCGGCCCGCCGCCGGTTCTGTGTCAATGGAAACCCAGGCAGCTCCCAGCTGGTCACCCGGAGCGCTGGCCGGGTTGATCACAATGTAGTGAGGCACCTCTGTGGAGTATTTCGTAGGATACAGCAGGCAGTAACCGGCCTCTCTGTCCGTCAGCAGTTCTGTGTCGATTGCGGGAGTCGGACAGGCGCCCGCTACGCCCGCTGCTGGAGCGCATGCTGCCTGTACCATCATGCCCAGCATCAGGATGAGAACCAGGCTTCGTTTCGCATTCATAACAGGCCTCCTGTCGACAGTTTATCATTTAGTCTGTCATTTCGAGCGCCAGCGAGAAATCTTTTGCACGCTGGAACCAAGATTTCTCCTCGTTTCACTCGTCGAAATGACAAGGACGATGCAGGGCTGCGGGGCGAACGGTGGCCAGCGGGCCAGCGTCCCGAATATCGCGTTTAGATATGGGTTGCGATCAACTCTCTGGAAACCTCCAGCGGTTTCCCGCCGACCGGCTCCAGTCGGTAGCCGAGCATTTCCAGGAACGCGCAGCACTCCCGCCGGGCGGCATCCCCGTGGGTGGTGAGAAAGATGGCCGGGTGCGCCCTGGATAACAGGGATTTCGCCCCGCACAGGGCCGCAAACTCCCCGCCCCCGATGTCCATCTTGATGGTATCCGGCAGGGGGATCTGGCCGAGCTCGAGCAGGCCGTCCAGGGAGCAGGTCCGCACCCGCAGCTGGCCGTCCGGGGAGAGCCGGGCCTTATCCCCGTCCGGGCCTGCCTCCATCAACCCGAAGCCGTTCTTGTAGGAGACGGCCGCCTCGACCACGCTCACATTGCGGACCCTGTTCAGCCCGAGATGCATGCGCAGATAGTTCAAATTTTGGGCCATGGGCTCGAAGGCGAACACTTTCCCCTCCCGCCCGGCCCGCCTGGATGCAAGCAGGCTGTAAAACCCGACCTGGCCTCCGATGTCGAAGACGGTGCTCTTGCGCGAGATGGCCCGCGCGAAGAGCGCCTGGACTTCGCGCTCGTAGCTGCCCAGCCAGCAGCGGTGCGGGCTCGAGCCGACGATCCATTTTTTGCCGATCAGGGGCCCGGAGAGCACCGGCACGACCGTGCCCGGCCGCAGCAGTCGCAGGGGTTTGACTGATTTGGGATTGATCCTGGAAATACGCATAGCAACCCGCCTCCTGGTGGTTCGGTGGTTCAACAAGTAAATAGGTTGGCAATCAGATTTGGGCATCGTCCCGAAGGTTTGTTACCGGTCACCCACATGTCTAAAATAAAACCTTCGGGACGTTTTCACGAATTTCGTAGTAACGACTTCGCGACACTTGCACCGCACTGCGTTCGCCTCGCCGAACTGCAGCGGGGTCGGTGCAGTGCAGGTGAGCATCCTGTAAGGGTTAGTCGTTTCAATGCCGGTCAAAACGCAGGT
>JAABUE010000115.1 GCA_011389535.1 Anaerolineales bacterium | reverse complement strand
GCAGCGCAAGGATGAGGAGGAAATCAAGCAGTTCATGTTGAAGGTCTTCATTAAAAAGGTAGAGGCTATCCTGCGCCGCAGGTGCGGTTAATCATGCCATCTGTCATGCCCCTCAAGCGACATTTATCATTGACACTTGTTCACAGGCTAATATAATTCAACGTATGTTGAACTATTCTCCTGATCAGGAAAATTTACCTCTCCCAGCCGCCAATCTGCAAACTCTGGCGCGTTGGCTCAAGGCGCTTTCCGAACCCAAGCGCCTGCTATTGCTGGACCGGATCATCCAGGGCGTGCAATGCAATTGCGAACTGGGTGATGAACTCGACATGGCGCCCAATCTGATCTCCCATCATATGAGCGTATTGCGTGAAGTAGGGCTTGTGAACGCCGAACGCGACCCATTCGATGGCCGTTGGGTGTACTACTCGATCAATCGCACCGCTCTGGACCAGCTGAATGCCGTCTTTGGCGATTTCTTCACCCCGGAGCGCATCCAGCCACGCCGCCTGACTTGCGGTCCGCAGGCCATTGCCTCCAACCAAACTCGTAACACTTGATTTTTTTATCTGTGTATTTCAAAGGAGATTGAAACATTATGACCAACCTTATTCCCGCCCTGAATATTCTCCCTTCTTCAGTAGAACCGATTCAGGTGGAATTCTTCGATCCGCCCATGTGCTGTCCTACCGGGCTGTGCGGACCGACCCTTGACCAGACCCTGCTGGATGTTAATGAAATGATTCTCGCTCTACAAACCGAGGGCATCCGCTTAGAACGCTACCAGATGACCAGCAATCCCAACGCTTTCTTAGGAAATGTCGAGGTGATGCGCCTGGTACGCGAAAAACAAATGGAAGCTCTGCCAATCATTGTAGTAAACGGCAAGATCATCAAGAGCGGCGAATATCCCTCACTAAGTGAGGTGCGCGCTGCTCTGAATGGAGCAAATTAATGACCAAATTTATCTTCTTCTCCGGCAAAGGCGGTGTGGGCAAGACCAGCATGGCTTGCGCACATGCCGTCCGCTATGCCGATGAAGGCAAACGTACCCTCATCGTCACCACCGATCCCGCCTCCAACCTGGCGGACGTCTTCGAGCAAGAAATCGGGCATCAGATCACGCCGATTGCGGGCGTTCCCAACCTGTCTGCGATGGAAATCGACCCCGACAAAGCAACGCAGGAATACATTGATCGCGCTATGGCGCCCATCCGCGCCGCTTTCCCTCCCCAGATTGTGGAAGTAATGGAAGAGCAGATGAGCGGTCCCTGTACGGCGGAAGTGGCCGCCTTCGACCGCTTTACAGATTTTTTGGATGTACCTTCTAATAACGGCACATCTTTCGATATTGTCATCTTCGACACTGCCCCAACGGGACACACTATCCGTTTGCTGGAGCTTCCTGCCGAATGGAGCCAATCCATCGACGCGGCCAGCGCCGGTAGCGGGCAAACCTGTCTGGGTCCTGCGGCGGCAATACAGGATGCCAAGCACAAGTACGAGCGTGCCCTGGCCGCCATGCGCCAGACTTCGCAGACCAGCTTTGTATTCGTTCTTCATCCCGAGGCGATTTCCATTAAAGAAACCCGCCGCGCCATCGAGGAACTGAGAAAACTGGATATCGAAAATTTCAGCCTGATCATCAACGGCATCATCCCTCCAGAGGGCGCGCAGAATCCGCTTTTCGCCGCCCGCGCAGAAATGCAATCCCGATATTTGGATCAAATTGAGCATGATTTTGATTATCCCAAACAGCGCATGATCCTGCTAGCGGATGAGATCAAAGGCGCGGGGAAACTGCGTCGGGTAGGGAAAATTTTCTTCGACGGCGAACCAGCCTCGGGGTCGGATGAAGCGGCGAGAGTCCACTTGCAAAACGAGACTTTCGCTTCACCCCTCGACGATGTGCGGGCGCGCCTCTCCCCAAACGGCCATCGTCGGACGGTTTTCTTTGCGGGCAAAGGCGGCGTCGGCAAGACGGTTGCATCGTGCGTCACTGCAGTCTGGCTGGCGAGGCAAGGCTTCAAAACTCTGCTCCTGACCACCGACCCCGCTGCGCATCTGGGCGACGTGCTGGATACGCCCGTTGGCGATGATGTGACGGAAGTAAGCGGACAACTCAACTTGTGGGCGGTAAATATTGACCCGAAAGCCGCGGCGGAAACCTACAAAACGCGCATTCTCAACGACGCGCGCCAGCGTGGGCGACCCGAATCAGCAATCAAGGTGATGGAAGAGGAGCTCAACTCGCCGTGCACGGAAGAGATGGCGGCCTTCGATAAATTCATCGAATATGCCTCACAGGATGAGTGGCAGGCGGTGGTTTTCGATACCGCGCCGACGGGCCATACGCTGCGTCTGCTGGAATTGCCCGTGGATTGGAGCAAGCAAATCGACGTGAAGGTATTCGCTTCGGTGGATGCGACCGCGGCCGATGATGTCGCAAAACAGCGCTTTGCAAAAGTTATCGAGATGATGTCCGACCCTGAGCAAAGCACGTTTGCGTTTGTGGTGTATCCCGAAGCGACGCCTATTCTGGAAGCCTGGCGCGCCGCGCAGGAACTTGGCACGGTTGGGGTTCACCCTGGATTGGTGGTTGCCAACATGGTCATTCCAAGCGAGCAGGCGACCACGCCCTTCGTGCAATCACGCCGCGCTATGCAGGAAAAATATCTTGCAGAGATAGGCCAACGTTTCGGCGTGCCGATGGTGCAAATCCCGCTCTTGCCACACGAGGTCAAGGGGTTGGAGATGCTGGCGGAATTGGGCGATCAAATCTATAGCGAGCAGGTGACGGTATGAGCCAGCCAGTTCTCGTGCACATCATCGGTGCGCCAATCGCCTGCGCGGATGGCGTGAAGGATACCTGGCGTGAGGTGGCAAGCTGGGCAGCAGACCAGTTAAAGACGCGCTTCGGCGAGGCAGTGCAGGTGAAATACTACGATCTGTTCGACGCTGACTGCCCGTCCATGCCTGACGGCGCGCAGTTACCGCTGGTGTTGGTGAACGGCGAAGTGACCCTCAACGGCGGGAAGATCGCCATGCCCGCGATTTGGCGTAAAGTCGAGAGCGTGTTGGAGACGCAAGCCGTATGAAGCGCAATGTCTTATTTTATGGATGATTTTCGCAAAGTGCGCGATGGCATCGCGCGTGAAATCCCCCAACTGCTGACGCAAGTTGGATAATATTTGAACCTGGAGGTTTTTCATGTCAGAAGTTGCAGTAACCAAAGCGCCGGCGCAAAGCCTGAGCAAACAACTTTCCTTCCTCGACCGCTACCTGACGTTATGGATTTTCCTGGCGATGGCGGTGGGAGTCTTGATCGGCTATTTATTCCCACAAGGAGTCGAACGTTTCAACGAGGTGGTCTCGGTCGGGACGACCAATATCCCGATTGCGATTGGCTTGATCCTGATGATGTATCCGCCATTCACCAAGGTGAAGTATGAGGAGTTGGGGGATGTCTTCCGCAACAAAAAGGTGCTGTCGCTTTCGCTCATACAGAACTGGATCATCGGTCCCGTGCTGATGTTCGTGCTGGCGATCATTTTCCTGCGCGGTTATCCCGAATACATTGCGGGTCTTATCATGATCGGACTGGCGCGTTGTATCGCGATGGTGATCGTATGGAACGAACTGGCGCATGGCGACACCGAATACGCTGCTGGCCTGGTAGCGTTCAACAGCATTTTCCAGGTGTTGTTCTATAGCGTCTACGCCTACATCTTCTTGACTGTTCTTCCAACCTGGTTTGGTCTGGAAGGCGTGAGAGTGGATATCACGATGGGGCAGATTGCGGAGAGCGTGTTCATCTACCTTGGCATTCCGTTCCTGGCGGGCTTCCTGACCCGGCTGGTGTTGGTGCGCGCCAAAGGCAAAGAGTGGTATTACAAGAACTTCGTGCCGCGTGTCAGCCCGCTGACTCTGATTGCCCTGCTGTTCACCATCGTGGTCATGTTCAGTTTGAAGGGCAACCTGATCGTCCAGATCCCGATGGATGTGGTGCGGATCGCCATCCCGCTCTTGATCTACTTCGTCGTCATGTTCCTGATTTCGTTCTTCATGGGACATCGCCTGGGGGCGGATTACTCCAAGACGACCACGCTCGCGTTCACAGCCGCCAGCAATAACTTCGAGTTGGCAATCGCGGTGGCCGTAGCAGTCTTTGGCATCAGCAGCGGCGCGGCCTTCGCGGCGGTCATTGGTCCGTTGGTAGAAGTGCCGGTGATGATCGGGCTGGTGAGCGTCGCCTTCTGGTTGCAAAAGCGCTGGTATCCGCAAGCCGCGCCTGCCCCGGCGATGGCGGCGGCAGCGGCAGAGGCCTGCCCGCCGGATGAGGTGCTGATTCGCAAGTAAGCAGGAGTAATGTTCGCCCGCGTTCTTTTCCCGACCGATTTTTCCTCTTACGCAGATTCAGTAATAGCCTATCTCCCGGATCTGATGTCTGCCGGTTTGCGAGAGGTGATCCTGTGCAGCGTAATTCGCAGCAGCGGCGTTCGGGAAATGCTGGCCGTTAGCACGTTCGAGAATGTGGCGCGCCTCAGCCGACGGCCGGTGCTGGTGGTGCGCCCTCAGAGGAGTTGAATATGAATGATCTTGTATATGACAATATCGAAATTGCCCCGGTGGAAGTGGTTAAGTGCGCCGCGCGCGACTTTGCTTCTGCATTGGCCGAATCACCGCAGTTCAAAACTTTCGAACAGGCAGCGGATCGCTTTCGGCAGGATGAAACAGCACAACACGCCATGCAGGCCTACCAGGAAAAACAACAATCCCTGCGAGCCTTACTGATGCTTAACGCGCTCAACGAAGAGCAAAGGGTTGAATTGGAGGGGTTGCATCGCGCCTTTATCAACCAACCTGTTGTGCGGAAATATTTCCAGGCCCAGACGGACCTGGCAAGGCTGTGCCAGCAATTGGGCGACATGCTGTCAGAATGTGTTGGACTTAATTATGCCGCCGCGTGCGGCGTTAGTTGCTGCGGTTAGGAGGCAATCATGCAACCGATTCTGTCTATCGGACTTCAAGAGTCCACCCAATCGTTGATTGAGAACCTGCTAGCATCTGAAGCCTTCACCCGTTACGGACAGGCAGGCGTCTGTCTCAACCAGGATTCGGAAGCGCGTACACTGTTGGAACGCCTCAACCATTCACAAGCCAATCTGCGCCAAAAGCAGGCCAGCGGCGGCATGAACCAGGCGGAGGTCGATTCTTTGCGCTTGCTTCAACAACGGGCACAACGTAATCCGATCATCATGGAATATGTCCAATCCCAGACGGAGGCGATCAGCCTCCTGCGGGAGATCGATGGCGAAATCAGCGGACTACTGGGCATAAATTTTGCATCCTTCGCCAACCATTCGACCTGCTAAAGGAAGCTGCCACTATGCCGCTCTATGATTATCAATGCCAGGACTGCCAGAACATCTTTGATGTACGCGCCACATTCAAGGAAAAAGAGGCAGGATTGGAGCCAGAATGCCCACAGTGCCAAAGCAAGAATACGCATCAACTCCTGACCTCGGGCTTGTTCCTGCGTCAGACGGGCGATGGCGCTTCCCTGGCGATGCCTGCCTGCGGTCCGAACGCAGGGCCTGGTTGTTGCGGGGGATGAGGATCTATACAAGCTTCATTTCCGTGAAGTAAAACGCTCTAACAAGCCGGGAACCTCCCCGGCTTATTGTTTTCTAATTTATATTCAAAAAGATGAATGTCATTGGCTATTTATGACATCTGCCCCTTGTTGCTTCAAGTATCAGGCGTACAATCTCATTCAGAAAAGTGAATATAGGTGAATCAATGGATAAGTATCAGAACGAAATCAAATACCTGAAAGCCCTCAGCCATCCGGCGCGGCTGGCAATTTTAGAAGCGCTGCGCCAGGGTGAGGCTTGCGTCTGCCATATGGAAACACTGTTTGGCTGGCGTCAGGCGTATATTTCCCAGCAATTGATGGTGTTGCGGGAAGCCGGGCTGGTGACAGACCGTCGCGATGGTTGGAATGTCTTTTACCGCGTGGTCAAGCCCGAAATCTACGCGGTGATCGACGCAGTCTATCAAGTCAGTGGACGCGGCATGCAGATTGAATTACCAATGGCATCGCTTGATTCCTGTACTTGTCCTCACTGCAATATAGATCTTGAGCCCCCTATCAAATAGGCGCTTTTAAGTTGAATCGCATTCAGACTTATTAAAGGGATGCTCCCTAAAAATTTCGCATATGAGCATAACCGTCTATATCATCAGCTCCATCATCGTCTTTTTGTTCTCGGGACTGCTGGCAATGGCAGGAATCGGCGCGGCCTTCCTGTTCGTGCCGTTGTTCTACTACCTTGGCGTACCGTTGGCGGAGGCGACACCCACCGCGCTCTTGCTAAATGTCGTCAGTCTCATGTTTGCCGCCTTCAACTACTGGCGCGGAAAACTCGTCAACTGGCGGGTGGGCTTGCCTGTGCTGATTGCGGCAGTGATTCTCTCCCCGCTTGGCGCGCGCCTGACGCCGTATGTGGATAAAACCATCCTGTTGTCCTTGTTTGCCGCCTTCCTCGTCTTCGCGGGCTTCATGATGTTGTTCGCCAAAGTGAGAGCGCGAGAGAAACCTCTCAGCTACACGGCGGAAGCGGCGGCGGGAGCAGGCGTGGGGACAGCGGCGGGATTTCTCGGCGGGCTGCTCGGCGTCGGCGGCGGGAACTTCATCCTGCCCGTCCTCAACTGGATGGGACTGGACGCGAAAGTCGCGGCAGGGACGACCTCCATCGTGGTTGTTTTCTCCTCGCTTTCAGGCTTTCTCGGTCACGCCACAATGGGCGGCATTGACCCCGTTTTTATAGGCATTACCGCAGTGATGGCGGCGCTCGGTTCCATCGTCGGCTCGCAATTGATGAAAACCAAAGTATCGAGCGCCCAACTCAAAAAAATAATCGGAATCCTGCTCTGGCTGATCGCTGCCAGGATGATCTGGGATTTAGTTAAATAACTTCCTCAAGGAGATACGATATGGATACGAACAATGAACTCTACAAAGCCGGCCTGCTCCTGCATGGTCATAAATGTCCTGCCATGCCGATGGGGCTACGCGCCGGCCTGGCCGCGCTGGAGAAACTAGGGGTGGAACGCGCCAAGGATGGCCAGTTGGTTGCCCTGATCGAGATCGGGCAGGACCACTGCGCTACCTGTTACGCCGACGGCATCCAGATGGCGACCGGCTGCACCTTTGGCAAAGGCAACATCCAGAAGCTGGGTTATGGCAAGTTTGCCCTGACGCTGATCGACCACAAGGGCGGGCGCAGCGTACGCGTGGCGACCCGTCCGGAGACCATCCAGAAGAACAAGGAATCGGAATTCATCGGTTTCCGCATGAAGGGCGTGCCTGCCTCGCAGATCGATCCCAAGCTGGTGGAACCACTGGTGGACTATATCCTCGATTCGGATAACGATACCCTGTTCCAGATCGGAGAAGTAACTGAAACAAAACTTCCTGCCCCGCGTCCGCACGATTTCAATGCGGTCGTTTGCGAGACATGTGGTGAGGTTGTGGTCGAAAGTTACGCCCGTATCAAGGACGGCAAAATCAACTGCCAGCCTTGTGCAGAGAAAATATAAGCAGAAAGGAAGAGAAATGAGCGACAAAGACATTCTTACCGATGCCCTCAAGTTCCACGGGCATAAATGTTGGGCCAGCGTAGTCGGTGTAAGAGCCGGGTTGGCAGCTCTACGGACGCTTGGTGTACCCCGCTCTGGAGGCACCCAACTATATGCAATTGTAGAGATCGGCGAAGATCACGGCGGGATGTGCTTTGGGGATGGCGTGCAATATGCAACCGGCTGCACGTTTGGCAAAGGCAACTTGGGCAAGAATCCTTTGGGAAAGCTTGCGGTTACCTTGATCGAAAAAGATACCAACTGTGCCGTGCGGGTCAGCTACAAACCCACCTTGCGCGAACAAATAGCCGAGTCGGCTTTCATGAAAAAGCGCGCTGCCGGAATCATGGCCAATGAAATTCCTGAGGAAGAGCAGATGGAGCTGGTTAACCTGGTCTGGGATGCGCCGGAAGAGGCTGTGATCACCATCGGCGAAGTCTTTGATCACGATGGCAAC
>JAABUE010000114.1 GCA_011389535.1 Anaerolineales bacterium | reverse complement strand
TTCCCCTTGATGTTTTCTTCAGGGCCGGGTGCTTCGCCCACGATCAGTAATTTGGCAGCGGGGTTGCCACGGCTGATGACCACGTTCGTGCCTGCATCGGCGAGCGGGTCATCGTCCATCTGCTTCATATCCTTGATCAGTTCTTCCAGCGAGACGTGCGTAGGAGGGGGTGGGTTGAACATATCATATTGGGACATATCCACATCCTTGTTTTTATACGATTGTAAGCATTTTACCGCAGGTAGTAATCCAGTTCCGTGTAATTATCCAAGATGCAAACCTTCGGCCGTTAGAATATAGCTGTAGAGCAATATTTATGTCGCCCTACACGTCACGGACACTATTTGAATACTCTATCTATTCCGCTATATAACATTCTGCTTTCAAAATGCCATCAAACGCCTGATCGGCATCAGCAACGGCTTTAACGCGCCAATCGCGGGCTACGGGGTTGAATAACTCTTCGAAATCATGTTTAACCTGCGCTGCTAGCTTTTCATGCGCAGCGCCCTGCCAGTGCAGTTGGTTTTCGAATACCATCGCACGCGGACTTCCTAGCTGTCCACGCAGATCATCACCCAAAGTACCGAATTCAAAGGATGTGGCGAACAGTTTTTTCTCCGGAAATTC
Organism: Anaerolineales bacterium; assembly: GCA_011389535.1. Classification (GTDB taxonomy): domain Bacteria; phylum Chloroflexota; class Anaerolineae; order Anaerolineales; family Villigracilaceae; genus JAABUE01. The sequence continues at coordinate 7,512 of JAABUE010000114.1, read as the reverse complement.
ATGCTTCTGCAAAGCATAGACGTAATCGATCATGTCGCCTCGAATGGCGTAGAACTCTTCCGGGTTGGCGGCCACCACCAGGGGATAACCGAATCTCTTCTCGAATTCCCGTGAAGTCGTGGTTTCCAGCACAGAGTTGACCAGGCTCATTTGGAAACGCGGTCCGTAGCCGGTATGCATATCGAGATGCAGTACCTGATCATACGCACTGAAAGCTTGTCGATAGAGATTTATAAGCGTGCATGTTTCATCCGGATATTCTTTGCCGCCATAGTACAGGCTCTGAGGATAGCGGTACTGCCCGATGAGCAAAGTGTGTTTCAGGGCAGGCAAGCCCTTTAATATTGTTTTCCAGAGCAGATTGGCATAAAAATTGAGCTTGCTCCACGCCAGGTTTTTAATTGGCTTGACGGGGTTTATGGAATCGTTCAAGAAGTCGTATTCGGGATTAAAGGTTGGGTCAAAGGTTTCATCCCAGAGAAAAGTACGGTTGAGGTCGATGTTGTCCGCGTTGACGCGGCGGTGATGCTTCATCCCCCAGGGATTGATGGCGTGGACAAGCAGCAGGCCCGTCGTCCGGGGATCGAGGCGGGGCAGGTATTTATCGATAAAGCGCTGCTGCATGGCCGAGCCGACGTAGCCTTCGATGCCGTGCTCGGCTGTCGTCAGGATCAAAATTTTTTCATTTTTAACCAGCGCATTTGATTGGATCCAGTCGATGGTCAAGTCCTCGTCGCCGGGCAGGCGGTGATGGGAAAGTTCCGCAGCGGTCCATTGTTTTTGGATGACGGCCAGGTTCTGGCGGAAGCATTCGCGGGAGGTTTCATATGTTTCAGGGAAAAGGGCAAGCAGGTCTTCCATAGATCTCCAATGATCTTACTATTGGTAAGAGTATTTAACTAAGATAGGTGGTGCGGGATGGCATCCCGTAGTTTTTAAATCTGGCGGGATAACATCCCGCCCCACGATTTCCAGCACTTGTTCCACCATCCTATTCTTCAAGGTTCTAATTGATACTCAACATACTCCGTTTCGCAGGCGCGGCCCCGGCCAATCCAGGCGCGCAACCCTTCCACGTGGATGATGATGCTGAATACGGTTACCGTTTCCAGGCCATGTTTGCAGATCGAGGTGGGATAACCGGCATGGTCGGCTAGCAATTTTTGGAAGATCTGAGGGGTCAGCTGGCCGCAATTCTCTCGTAATAAGCGCGTCGCCCGGTTATGACGCAGAACCGAATTGCTGATGCTGTTGCGGTCAGCTTCGAAACGCCGCATGGCCGGGCTGACGTAATGATTGGTGTGCGCCAGGATGTCGTTTTCTATGTAGATTGGTTCGCAATCTGTGGCCGAGCCTTCCATACAGTAAACCTCGCCATTCGCATCTGCCAGGACATTGTTATAGCTGGAAGCGCGCTGTGGCAGCAGACAATGGTCCATCGCCTCGCTCAAATGCCTGGACGCCAGGATAGCGCGTACTATGAGCAAACGCGGCACACCGGGACGGATATCGTTATTATCGAGCTGGTTGCCTGTCAGGCTGATCCCGGCGGCATTGAATCCGGCACTGATAGCGATCCCGCCGGGAGAAATCCCCAGGAATTCCGGCTCATCGCCTGCCTGGACTTTGAGCAGGACCAGATTTTCTTCCGCCTGCGGCGGCAGGTCGTTGGTGTGGGCAACCAGAGTGGAGCCATCCAGCGTGGCGCGCCCGCGGGCAGCCATGTCGGTGCAGCCGCGCCTCCAGGCTGCGGACTCCCATAGCTCTTCGCACATGGAAAGGAATATTTCATCGAAGGGCGCGTCCGCTCCCTCAGAAATCCCTGTAAGCTCATCGATATATTGCGAGTAAACCTCGCGGCTGTATTCGAGATAACGTTTGCTTTCCTCGAGCATTGCGGGCCATGTGACTTCGCCCGGCAAACCCTCGCGCAGATTTGCGAGCATATCCCGGATTTGGGACCGGCATCCCTGGCCGATCTGCTGCCCCACTTCGCGGTGACCGCCTTGCGCCTCAATCAAAGGAATTGAGTTTGTCATTTAACTTCGCTTTCTGGCTGAAAGCCAAAAGGATAATGAACGATTCTATGTCGCTCCATGCCTGGCGTCAACTGTTGTGTACGGATGCAGCTTAGATTCAAATAATAATTTAAAAATCCACCTTTGTGAGGCATAGATAGAACCCCTTATTCATGCTAAAATGACTCAGCAATACCATTCAAAGTCGCGAGTGAGGCTATTCAAGAGGATATCTTGATTTCTATTGAAAGCGCTATACCGCGCTTGAAGAAATTTATCGAACGACAAACCCCAACGTTGAATGCTCGGGGCATCGCCCTTGGGTATAATCACCGTGAACATCTTTTGCATATGAGTGCTTACAGGCTGGCATATCGGGAAGCGAGACAACCTGTAATACCCAAGACCCCTTTCCAAACCGGTTCCATCAGCAAATCTTTTACAAGCGTTGCCTCGCTCCAATTCCAGGGGCAGGGATTGCTCGCCATTGGCAATTCTCATTCGCCAGAGTTTATCCGTTCTGATGTGGTTAGCGATGCCAAAGCCATGCAGTCAATTCTTTCAGGAGGTGCTTATAGTCAGACGTTTACACTTTAAGAAACAGTCTGAGGTCCGCGCTCAATGCGCAACTCAATTGATCAGGCGAAAAGCCTAATTACCAATTTCTTGGAGGAGAAACCATGAAATCCAAACTAACGATCTTGCTGGCCTTGCTCATGGCTACGGCTTTGATCCTATCGGCATGCGGCGGCGGCCAAGTAGCAACCACAGCTCCCGAACCAGCCGAACCGGGTGCAACCGAAGAACCCCAGGCGCCTCCTGAGGCCCCGGGTGAGCCTGCCATAGTTCGGATCGGTTACCCTGGCAGTCCGGACACGCTAAACCCGGGTGCAGCAGTCCTAGCGGAAGCCTACTATATGTTCGAGCTGGTGTATGACACCATGTATGACCTGAACCTGGACGGCACCTTTTCTCTCAGCCTGGCCGAGAGCGTCGAGGTTTCAGATGACAATTTAGTATGGACCTTCACTCTTCGCGATGCCACTTTCCATGACGGCACGCCATTGACGGCTGAGGATGTCGTCTTCACATACGATCTGTACGCCAATACGGAAGGCTATCCCTGGATGGGCGACTATACCTATTACTTCGAAAGTGTCGAGGCGCCTGATCCAAAGACTGTGGTCATCACCCTGTCTGAGGCCATCCCCAACCTCGATAGCCAGCTTGTATTCCTATATGTGCTGCCCAAGCACATCTGGGAAAATGAAGATGCGGTGGAGTTTGAAAATGTAGAGATGATCGGCAGCGGCCCGTTCAAGATGGTGGAATACAGCCAGAATGAGTTCGTCCATCTGGCAGCCAATAAAGACCATCCCCAGGCGCCCAAGATCGACGAAGTGATCTTCCAGACCTTCGAAAGCAATGATGCGTTGGTACAGTCGATCAGGACTGGTCAGGTAGATATAATCACCGAGTTCCCGGCAACGGCGATAGATAGCCTGCGCGCAGCCGAAAACGTCGAGGTTGTGACCGGAGCGCCGTTTGCCCCAACCGTCACGGATATCATTTTCAACCAGTGCTCCCCTGAAAATTGTCCGGAAGGCGATGGCATCTGCTCCGGGCACCCATCCCTGCAAGACCGCAATGTGCGCCTGGCGCTCTCACACGCCACCAATAAACAGCAGATCATTGATGTGGTCTACCTGGGTCTCGCTTCGCCGGGCACCACCCTGATCCCCGACGGGTTGGGCGTGTGGTACAACGAATCGATCCAGGATTACGAGTTCGATGTGGCCCTGGCCAACCAGATCCTGGACGACACCGGTTATCTCGATACGAACAACGACGGGGTACGCGAGATGCCGGACGGTACGAACCCGCTGGTCTACCGCCTGAACTGGCCGAGCGACTCGATCGATGGTCCGCGCCTGGCAGAACTGCTGGGCGAGATGTGGAGGGTGGTCGGCGTAGATGTAGAACCCCAGGCCATGGACCCGGATGCGCTCACCGCAGCCTGCTGCCCGGCCTTCGACTTCGACGTCATGTTGTGGGGCTGGGGCTCAGACCCGGACCCTAACCTGCTCCTGTCCGTCATGACCACCGACGAAATCCCGACCGGCAGCAGCGAAACCGGTTATTCCAATCCGGAATTTGACGAACTCTATTACGCCCAAGCCGCCGAAATGGACTTCGAAACCCGCAAAGAGATGGTATGGCAGATGCAGCAAATCGTCTTCGACGACGTCGTTTACATCATTCCGTATTACGACCCAGCCCTGCAGGCCTACCGCACCGACCGCTTCACCGGCTGGATCACAGACCAGGACAAACTAGAGTTAGCTGACCCGACCTCTTTGATCGTCATCGAGCCCGTTCGGTAATTTCAAATTGCACCAACGTAAGGGTGGCGGGAAAGCCCGCCACCCTTACGTTACTTTGCCCGGGAGCAGCTGTGAAACGACAACAATACCTCCTCAAAAAAATCAGCTGGGCAGTCTTTACGATTGCGTTTGTCCTTGTTTTGAATTTTTTCCTGTTCCGCATCCTGCCGGGCGACCCGGCCCGGTCCGGGATCCACGACCCGCGTCTGAAGAGGGATGCCATCGAAGCCATCCGCGTGCGTTACGGGCTCGACAAACCGGTGATCAACTGTATCGAAAAAGTGAACCCGGTCGAGTTTGGAAGTTGTGCGGTCAACCCACTGGATACGCAGTTCTTTATTTACGTCACCAACCTGTTCAAGGGGGAAATGGGCATCAGTTACCACACCAACCGGCCGGTGGCGGAAATCCTGGTGGAACGTATCTGGAACACCATCCTGTTGATCGGCGCGGGGCAAATCCTGGCAATTATTTTTGGGGTTATCTTCGGAATCGTCGCCGCCTGGAAAGCGCGGACTACGATTGATTATGTGGCGCTCTTGAGCAGCCTGCTGGCCTGGAGCCTGCCGACATTCTGGCTGGGGATCATCCTGTTGTTCTGGGGCAGCACCCATGGACTGCCAATTGGCGGGAAAGCCACGCCCGGCATGTCCAGCCTCCCGTGGACAGACCGCTGGGTTGACATTTTCAGGCATATGCTTCTGCCAACCCTGACTTACACCATCGTCTTCATGGGCGAATACATGCTGATCATGCGCTCCAGCCTGCTGGACGTGCTTTCGGAAGATTACATCCTGACGGCCAAGGCCAAAGGGCTGAGCACCTTCCAAATCTTGAAAGACCATGCTCTTAAAAACGCCATGCTGCCGCTGGTGACTGTAATGGCCATCAACCTGGGGTTCACTGTGGCCGGCGCGCTGCAAATAGAAACGGTCTTTTCATGGCCGGGGTTGGGAGGCGCAATCTTCGAATCGGTGAACCGGCGCGACTTTCCGGTGCTGCAAGGGACATTTTTGTTGATTGCGGTCAGCGTGATCCTGGCCAACCTGATCGCAGACCTGACCTATTCCTACCTCGATCCGCGCGTCCAGGCGGAGTCATAGCATGGTAGCCCAACTCGTCGAATCCAAGCCAATCGCAAAACCATCAGCTTTCCTGGACTTTTGGAAAACGTTCAGCAAGAATAAGATGGCCGTGGTCGGGCTGGTGATGCTGGTGGCCATCATCTTGGTTGCAATGTTTGCGGAGCAGATCGCCCCGTACGATGTGACCACCTCCGCCAACATCACCAGCAGGGACATCTACAGACCGCCGAGCGCGGAACATTGGTTTGGGACAGATGACGCCGGGAAGGATGTCTTCTCCAACTTTTTATTTGGCGCGCGCATCTCCCTGACAGTGGGTTTCTTTGCGGCCTTCATCTCCATCTTCATCGGTGGCATCATGGGAATCGTTGCCGGTTTCTATGGGGGCCGGGTCGAAAACCTGTTGATGCGCTTTACCGACATCATGCTGGTCATCCCAGACCTGCCGCTGCTGGTGGTGATCGTGGCCATGACCAGGCCCAAGTTGATAAACATCATCTTCGTGATCGGCCTGCTGGGCTGGACGACCACCTCGCGCATCGTCCGCTCGCAGACGCTGGCAGTCAAATCACGCAAGTTCGTGCTCAGGGCGCGGGCCATCGGGGCAGGAAATATGCATATCATCCGGCACCACATCTTGCCGCTGGTGATGCCGCTGCTGGTGGTGAATGCCATCCTGGTGATCTCTCTGGCGATCCTGAACGAGAGCACGCTTGCGTTTTTGGGCCTGGGCGACCCGACCGCGCTGTCCTGGGGCCAGATGCTGAACTTCGCCTTCGGTCGCGGCGCAATGTCCGCGGGGGCCTGGTGGGCGCTGGTCGTCCCGGGCTTGGGGATCGTGTGGGTGGTGCTGGCGCTGACCCTGCTCGGGCACGGGCTGGAACAGGTCCTGAACCCGAGGCTGGAGACCCACCATTTGATGCCGGGCAGGCCGGTAGTCCAGACAGATGCGGGCGGCGTATCGACTCATTCAATCGCAGGGAAACCGGTCCTACTCGAGGTCCAGAACCTGTCCATTGACTACGTCACGGAAGGAAAACCGCCCGCGCATGCCGTGGAAGACGTCAGCTTTAGCCTGCATGAGGGTGAACTGATGGGGCTGGTCGGCGAGAGCGGCTGCGGTAAGACTACTTTGATGCTAGGTTTGTTACGGCTATTGCCGGCTGCCGGCCAGGTTGTGGGCGGCAAGGTCTATTTCATGGGCAAAGACGTGACCGCCATGAGCGAGCAGGAATTACTGGATGTGCGCTGGGATGGCATCTCGATTATCTTCCAGGGCGCGATGAACGCGCTCAACCCGGTGCGTACGGTCGGCGACCAGATCCGCGAGGCGATTATCAAGCACGTGGCTATCCTGCCGGGCGACAAGGTGGACGACCGGGTGGTGGAGTTGCTCGATCTGGTGGGCATCGCCGCCGACCACAAGGAGCATTTCCCGCACCAGTATTCCGGCGGTATGCGCCAGCGGGCGATGATCGCCATGGCGCTGGCCTGCAACCCGCAGGTGGTGATCGCGGACGAACCGACCACCGCGCTGGACGTGATGATCCAGGCGCAGATTCTGGAACTGCTGGATACCCTGCGCCAACGACTGGGGCTGTCGATTATTTTCGTCACGCATGACCTGGGCGTGGTGGCCGAGATGTGCGATTCGGTGCTGGTGATGTACGGCGGCGTGACGGCTGAATATTCGGATGTGGACACGATTTACAACTCCCCGCGCCATCCCTACACCCAGGAATTGCTCAAGGCATTCCCAGACCTGTCCAATCCTGAAAAACGTCTGGCATCCATCCCCGGCTACCCGCCGCGCCTGGACGCCCTGCCCGCAGGCTGCCGCTTCGCCCCGCGCTGCCCGCTAGCCTTCGAGCGTTGCCATGTGGAACAACCTGCTCTGCACAGCCTGAATGGCGGGCATGTGGCCAGTTGTCACCTGCTTGAGAACCTAGCATGACACAAGATAACATTCTCGAAGTCCAAAGCCTCAAGAAATATTTCCTGGCTGGGAAACCCAACCTGTTCAAC
>JAABUE010000113.1 GCA_011389535.1 Anaerolineales bacterium | reverse complement strand
AGGGGGAGTGGGGTAACCCCACACTCCATTTTATTGTAACGTTAAATTTCTTGAATTCAATCTCCCACCACCGGCAGATCAGCAGCGATTTTGCGGGAGGGTGATTTCACATCCGGGCACTGCCAGACCTCGCCGGGATTCTCACGGCGCAGGTCGGAGAAGGTGGGCAGGATGCCGCAGGCAAAACAGTTCAGGCGGCAGTCCACACGGATCTGGCCCTCGAGCGACATGCGGAAATCCTGGAACAGGAAGTTCTTGCGCACGGCGGCGGTGATATGCTCCCAGGGGAAGACTTCGTCCGTGCGGCGCTGGCGGTGGGTATAGAAGGCATGGTCGAGACCGTGCTCGTCGAAGGCCGCCATCCAGACCTCGAATTTTGCCTGATCGCCCCAGGCATCGAACTTCGCGCCGTTTTTCCAGGCCGTATAGACCACCTCGGCGATCTTGCGGTCGCCGCGAGAGAGCCAGGCTTCCAACAGGGTGTCGTCGGGGTTGTTCCAGGAGAGCTTGATGTTACGGTCACGCAGGTTCCGCCGCAGCAGATCCTGTTTTTCGAGGATGTTTTCGCGCGTATCCACCGCGACCCATTGAAAGGGCGTCTGTGGTTTGGGCACGAACGTGTTGAAGCCCACGTGCAGTTTGACCTTCATGCCGGCCACCTTGCGGCCTTCCGCGATGACCCGTTTGGCCAGGTCGGCGATGGCCTGCACATCTTCCATTGTCTCGCTGGGATGGCCGATCATGAAGTACAGCTTGATAGTGGTCCAGCCGCGGCGGTAGATTTCGCGGGTGGTCTCGATGATCTCGTCATCGGAAATGTACTTGTTGATGATGCGGCGCATCCGCTCGGTGGCCGCTTCGGGCGCCAGCGTGAACCCGCCGGAGTAGTGCTCGCGCAGCTTATCCATCAAGTCGATCGAGACGGATTCGATCCGCAGCGAGGGCAGGGAAATGGTCAGTTTCTGACCCTTGAAGCGCTCGCTGATGGCGTTGACCAGATCGACCACATAAGTGTAATCGGAAGACGATAACGATAAAAGCGCCAGTTCTTCGAAACCGGTCTTTTCGATGGCTTGCGCTGCCGCTTCAACCACCTCTTCCACGCTTCTCTCACGGACCGGGCGCGTGATCATGCCCGCATGGCAGAACCGGCACCCGCGCGTGCAGCCGCGCATGATCTCTACCGAGACACGGTTGTGCACGATGCCGATATTCGGCACGACGAACATGGTCGGTGGGGGAGGCAACTTGGCGACCATGCGCTTGACGACCGGGTTGGCGATGTCGTCCAGTAAATTGTCGATATGCGAGAGCGTGCCGTCGTCCAGGTAGTGCGGTTCGTAGAAATTTGGGACGTAGACGCCGGGAATCCGGGCGAGGGCTTTCAAGATGTCATTGCGAGAAGCGGAGCGACGAAGCAATCTCCCGTTCGATGAGGAGATTGCTTCGCTCCCCTCGGTCGCTCGCAACGACATAACCACGTTGATAATATCGTGGATGACTTCCTCGCCCTCGCCGATCACGAACGCGTCGATAAAGGCGTGCATGGGTTCGGGGTTGAGCGTGGAATGCCCGCCGGCGATGACGATGGGGTGGGAGCCGTCCCGTTCCGCTGACCTGACCGGAATGCCAGCCAGGTCAAGGACGTTGAGCGCATTGGTGTAGAGCGTTTCGTAGGGCAGGGAAAAGCCGATGATGTCGAAGCAGGCCAGGGGTTGTTTCGATTCGAGCGAATATAACGGGATCCCGCACCCACGCATTTCGGCTTCCATATCAACCCATACCGAGTAAGCGCGTTCAGCCAGCGCATCTTCCCGCTGATTGATCTCGTCGTACAGGATTTTCAACCCCACGTTGGAGACGCCGATATCGTAAATATCGGGGAAGACCAGGGCCACTTTGGTTTTGACGGTATCCCAATCCTTGACGGTAATGTTCAGTTCGCCGCCGACATAGCGGCCAGGCTTCTGTACCTTTAAGAGTATGCGGTCGAGCCTGGACTCGATCTGTTCTGGAGATAACATGGGGGTGATTATACCTGATAAGGATTATCTGATTAGGGAAATGGCTTGAGATACATTCATCTTCCGGTACTTAACAAAAATGTAAAGAAAATAGGGAAAAAAGTAGCCTGAATGGGCACTGGTTTAGATGCCAGGACAACCTTAAAATTTTTTTAACGAAAGGAGACTCTCATGAAAAAGGTTGTTATTCTGGTTCTGGTATTTGTTGTCGCACTGACCGCGTGCGATGCTCTGGCTCTTCCGACTCAGGCGCCTGTAGAACCGACTTCCATTCCGCCGACAGCGGAAGTGATTGTTGTGACCGTTGAAGTGCCCGTGGAGGTGACCGTTCTGCCCACTGAGGCTCCTTCGACCCTTGTGCCGACGGAGACCCAGCCCCCGACCTCAGTTCCCACCGAAGCTGCTCCGGCCGAAGCCAATCCGACAGAAGCAGCACCCACCGAGGCAGCTTCTACCGATGGCCCGGTGAGCCTGGATGCTGCCTTATGGGGCGGTTATTTTAAAGATGTAACCTATTCGAACCCAGCCTTTTCGCTGCGCTGCCCGCCAAAGGAGATCACGTTCACTGCCACGGCAACGGATCCATATATTACGGCAGTCGACTTCTACTATCGAATCGCAGACCGGAAAGGAACCACGATCTCGGAGTGGAAGAACATTGGCAGGATGCAGGCGACCGGCAATGGGACCTACTCGCTAATGATCTCGGGCGAGACCGTACACCCGGATTTGCGCAAGGCTCTGGCCTGGTTCGATTTCCAGTTCGTTGGACTGAACAAAGGGGGAGCAGCCGTGGGACGCACGGAAAAGATCGTCCAACTGGTGACCTATACCATCGATTGCCAGTAGTTCCACAGAAATATAGTGTCTTTCCATTAAAGTTGGGTATGGGATTGCGCATCTTCTATACCTCTTTTAGGAGAGGCGACATGAAAAGAGGGCGAGGTTTTGGACTCGCCCTCTTTTCTTTGAACGCAATCGTTTATCCTGCCGGTTGTTTGCTGAGGCGCTCGCGTCCCCACAACCAGAGTGCGCCCAGGCCGAACAGCACTACGGCAAAGTTAAGCAGCCAGCCGAAGAAGCCAAGCGGCAGCAAGGGGAAGCGGAACAGCGCAATGACAATGGCGAGCAGGGTGATACCCAGGATCATCGGCCAAAATCTATGCGTGGCCAGGGTTGGATTGGTCCTGCTTAAAATCCACTTGCCCAGCGCCGCGCCCACGATGATCTTGGAAACGTAGGCTGTTGCCAGCAGGAACAGGACGACCAGCGCGAACAGGGACAGGATCCCGAGCCAGATAATCGTGCCGCTAATGCTGCCCAGGGTCAATACGCCAAAGATGATCCCACCGGCGATCATGACGATGACGATCAGGAGCAGCGCAAAGAAGAAGGCTGCCCAGGCAATCGCGCCCCAGCCCAGGCTTGGCCAGGTCCGCGCCCGGATCATGCTGGAGGTGACATCCAGGAAGACCGGTGCCAGCCAGCCCAGCAGCAGCCCAAACAGCACCAGTGTCACGATGGTACGCAGCAGATCCCACGCCCACGTGGCGGTCCTTTGCGCCGGTGTGGGGGCTACCCGGACCCGTCCCTCGCTAATTTCGGGCTCTACGCGGGTGACCTGTCCGCCCACTGCGCCACCGGGGAAGATCAGATCATAGGTGCTGCTGTATACCAGGTCACCGGAAATTTGAGCGCTCTCGGCCACCGTCAGGCCGGGAGGGACGCTCGGCAGCGTCATCGGAATACTCTGCTGCATGTAGATATTCGGGGACGGGCTACTGGCTGTCTCCTGCGTTTGGTCAACATAGGCTTTAACGTCCCGGCCAATGTCCCCACGCAGCTCCAGCGCACCAACGCCTGCCAGCACGTCACGTTCCACATCCCCGGCCAGCAAAGCCTGCCCAGCACCAACCAGCACATCGTTCCCGACCGTGCTGCCGGCCTTCGTTTCCAGGCTGGCTCCGGCGGCCAGCAAATCGCCGCCTACCTGGGCGTCATCGCCCAATTGCAGGCCCGCGCCAGCAATCCGGGCATCGTCCATCACAACGCCGTTGAGGATGACCACCTGCCCGGCAGCCCACAGATCGCCATTGACTGTGCCGTTGATGATAATGATCGAACCGCCCACGATCACATCGCCATTGACTGTGCCATCCAGAGTGAACTCATTAGCGCCCACATACAGGTCATCATCGATCACCTCATCCGCAGCAACGACAACTTTGTCACCATCACGCCCTTCGAAAGCGGAAACCGGGATGGCAAAGGTCAAAAGCAGCAAGGTAAGCATAAGGAAAGTCGAAAGTATTTTTTGAACGTGGTTCATTTTGAACTCCTTCCCGAGAATAAAAAAGACTTCCTACTCATATACGGCTGGATCAGCAGGAAGTCGCAATCGGCGGGCGCAATTTTGTTGGTTATCTTGACAGCCGGCTGCCTCGAAAGCGACGGGTAATCCCTGATTTGAGCAGGTTTACAACGGCATGATGCTCCGATTTAAGAGCCATGTCAAGTGGTTTCTCATTTTTTTCACTGATAGCTTCCACGTTTGCGCCCCCAAAAATTAAACTACGGACGATCTCGATATCTCCGTTATAGGCAGCTGTGTGAAGCGGGGTATACCCGCCTCGTTCGCGGACGTTTGGGCTTGCTCCCGCCTCGAGCAGCAGACGGGTGATCTCGAGATGGCCTCCGGCCACTGCCGATTGAAGGGGCGTTACACCCAGTGAATTCTTCGAGGGGGAGTTTACTTCTGCGCCAGCCTTGAGGAGGTATTTTACAGCTTCAATTTTCCCAAAAAAAGCGGCCAGTCCCAGGGGTTGAAAGCCGTCTTCAGAGTAAGCGTTGACAAGCTCGGGTTTGCGCGCCAGGTTGCTGATCAAATGTACCAATCTCCCCGTCGCCGCCGCTTCGAAGACGGTCAGCGCTACCATGCGATCCAGGAGCAGGTTCGCAATCTCGAACTCGTGGTAATACATGGCAGTCATCACGGGAGAGAGATTATTTTTATCCCTGGCAAGGATCAGATTCGGGGTCTTGCGGAGCATGCGCTCGACCTTATCCCTGTCGCCTTCCTGGATGGCTTTAAAAAAGCTGGCAGACATGACCCTCAATCCTTCAAGGGATCAGATAACAGGTTTGCCGTTCTTATAGAACAACTCGCCGTCGATCGTTATCTCAGCCTCGGCCATATCACACAGCATATCCCAGTGTAAACCGGATGCGTTATTTCCACCCGCCTCGGCGAAGCCCAGGCCAACCGCCAGATGAATGGTGCCGCCGATTTTCTCATCAAATAGCATGTTCTTGGTAAATCGTGTGATGCCGTAGTTTGTGCCGATGCCCCACTCGCCCAGGTAGCGCGCTCCGGGATCTGTGTCCAGAAGGCCGGTGAGCAATTCCTGGTTTTTACCAGCCGTTTCTTTGACAACCCTGCCTTTTTCGAACCAAAGTTCAATATCTTCCACTTCGTTCCCATCAAAAATAGCCGGATATTTGAACCGGATCCAGCCGTTGACCGAGTCTTCCACCGGGCTGGTAAAGATCTCGCCATCGGGGAAATTTTCATCGCCTGCGCAGGGGATGAAGGTGCGTCCCTTGATGGACATACTCAGGTCTACATTCTCGCCCTTCAACACGGCCTGTTTGCGACCTGCGAGCCAATCGATCAATGTTTTCTGGCGTGCAGCTTCCTCTTTCCAATAAGCGACAGGATCTTCTTCATTGAGCATCCCGGCTCCATAGACAAATTCGCGGTAATCGCTCAAGCTCATGTTTGCTTCTTGCGCCATGGCCTCGGTCGGGTAAACGGTGAGACACCATTTCATTTCGCCTTTTGCCAGCCGGTCTGTGAACAACTTGAAGAGCGGGCCGTAGGTCTTCCGGTTGCGGGCAATCCGCTTGGGGTCCACGCCGGCAAGCTCGCGGGTGTTTGAGTCGGCTTCGATGACCATCCGGGCGTCGAACGTCTCATAAATATTCCTGCGGATGGGCATCTCGAAGTCCAGTTGTTCCTCGGATGCGTTTTTCAGGAAGATTTCATTCGTTCCCGGGATCCCGTTTTGGATCAGGATATGCGCTCCCGCTTTCACGGCTTCTTCGAAGAAAGCCAGAGACAACTCATCTGCCAGCGGAGTGGTTTGTAAAAGTACCTGTTGCCCGGGCTTGATTTGCAGTGAATAGTGCACCAGCACTTTTGCGAGCTTTGTAATGCGGGGATCTGGCATATTTATCCTTAAGTGAAGAGCGGCTCGAATTGTTGCCCCGATTGTATCATTGCTTCCCGTTCGGGCTGGCTCAAGGGAGAATAATTCTGGCACGCTTCAAGCACCATGGGCAAAACTTTGATATCGCCCGCAGTGCATAAGCCGGTGACTTCGTAAGACAGCGCAAAGTTTACAGCTTGCTGTATTTCATCCATCTGGTCAAATGGCTCATACCAGGTGGTAGCGGTCTTCTGTTTTTCTCCCCAGGGACCCTTCGTGGTGGTCTTGATTGCCATCGTACCTACATCTTTGGCTTTGCATTCCGCGATCAGCGCTTCGGCGCTTTTCCGGAATCCAGGGATGGACATTTGCACAAAATTCAAGGGGAATAGAACCGAATCAAAGTCGAAACGTTTCAAGGCCTCGATATAAATAGCTGGTGCGTTTATCCCGTGTCCGGTGATGCCAATATAGCGGATGAGTCCCTGTTCTCGAGCTTCGAGCAAAGCCTCCAGTGCGCCGCCTGTCATTGTGCAGGCATCCAGTTCTTCCATACTGTTTACGGCATGAAGCTGGTACAGGTCAAAGGTATCGGTTTGCAGCAGGTTGAAGGACTTTTGCATTTCACCCCACGCGCCTTCTCTGGTGCGCTCCATGGTTTTACAACCCAGGAAGAAGCGTTCCCGCTCCCGCGGCATCCATGGACCGATACGCTGCTCAGCCTGTCCGTAGGAGGGCGCTACATCGATATGGTTGACGCCCGCCTCAATGACCATCTCCATGACTCTGTCAGCATCCCGTTGTTCTATTTCCCAGAACGCTGCTGCCCCAAAAATGGCCACCGTGCTCATGTGGCCCGAACGTCCGAAACGTCGTTTTTCCATTTTATTCTCCTATGATCTTGACCAGGACACGTTTTCGGCGGCGTCCATCGAACTCGCCGTAGAAAATTTGCTCCCAGGTGCCAAAATCGAGTTTGCCGCCTGTTATAGCGACAATCACCTCACGTCCCATCACCTGCCGTTTCATGTGTGCATCGGCGTTATCTTCTCCCGTGTCGTTATGCCGGTACTGACGGATGGGTTCGTGGGGTGCGAGCTTCTCCAGCCAGGCATCGTGATCCTGATGTAAGCCGCTTTCATGGTCATTGATAAAAACCGAAGCGGTGATGTGCATGGCGTTCACAAGTCCTGCACAGTTCCAACTTTCAATTGTCTCCAAATTTGGTCTACCTGATAAAGCGTGCTCAAACATCTTATGGCTTATCTGAAAAGACGGCTTGAAAATCACTTCCGGAACAGTTTCTACAGCTTCCACGAATGATATTTCTGGAAGCTGTTTTATTCCCCGATGATCTTCACCAGTACACGTTTACGCCTTCGCCCATCGAACTCGCCGTAGAAGATCTGTTCCCAAGGGCCAAAATCCAGCTTCCCATTGGTGATTGCTACGACGACTTCCCGGCCCATCACCTGGCGCTTCATATGTGCATCGGCGTTGTCTTCCCCTGTCCGGTTGTGCCAATATTGACCGATGGGTTCATGTGGGGCAAGTTTTTCCAGCCAGACGTCATAATCATGATGCAAGCCGCTTTCATCATCATTGACAAAAACCGAGGCGGTTATGTGCATCGCCGAAACGAGAATGAGGCCTTCCTGGATGCCGCTTTCACGCAGGCATTCTTCCACATCACGCGTGATGTTTATAAATTCGCGACGGGTTGGAATATTGAACCAGAGTTCTTTTCGGTAGGATTTCATTTGTTCTCCTGCTTAATTCAAATCCCCTGCCTTTGTAACCACCTCATACCTCACCCCCAGCGCCTCGCGGAAGTGATGCGCGCCGCATTGGATCTTGCGGGCCTCATCCGGTCTTAAATCATCGCGCTCCTGAGTGCCTTTGGTCTCGGCTATCAGGTAGAGCAACGGATCGCCAGAGGGTT
>JAABUE010000112.1 GCA_011389535.1 Anaerolineales bacterium | reverse complement strand
ATCGCCTGCCAGAGACCGATCCGCCCCTCTTGGAACAGGTCGGCATAATGCGCCTTGCCCCACCACTGCTGACCAACCATCAACCAGACCAGCCCATTATGTTCGCGCAGCAGGCTCTCCATACACACCCCGCAGCCTGCCTGGGCACACCCAAATCGTGCGGCCCCCTGCGATGGACAATACGGTACAATCGCCATAACGGCACCTCCTTTCAGAAATGGAATGTGGATATTCTCATTATCCTGATCGAAGGTGTCGTTGTCTATTCCCTACCCCCCACGACTTGAGTTGGCCTCCCCTATTTTTTGAGTTGCGTTTTGCTCCTCGGACTTGTTGCGCTATCCCATCCTTGTTTCATAATATTTCTATCCTCCCGGAGCATTCCCCAGCGGCGCTCTGTGCAGCGCGGACCTGAACGGACCGGTCCCGGCCGGGGGTTAGCTGGCCAATCCCGGAAAATTGACCGTGGTCCCAGGCAGCGATCTGACCCTGCCCGTGGCGCCGACAGGGCTGACAGTAGACAGCGCCAGCCCGGCTGCGGCCTCCCTGAGCTGGAATCTACACCAGGACACAGACGGCGACCTGGCCGGCTTCGAAGTCTATCGTGACGGCGTGCTGCTGGCAACCGTGGCAGACCCGTCCGCCACCGGATATACAGACACGAACGAAACGGTGCCAAACTGGCGCAACGTTGCGACTTGCGGAAACTAAACAACAAACGGTGACAGTCACTTCCACGGTTCATCCCCGAATGGGGTGAAATGATTGTCGCCTGATAATGAACGACTGAAGTCGTTACTACGATAAGCAACACGTAGTAACGACTTCAGTCGTTATTAATAAAGTTACCGCCAGTTCCAGGGCGGGTTCGCGCCGCTTAGTCTTCTTCGTACGCCGGGAGGCTTTCCAGCAGATCGGCAGTCACGTTCAGTTGAACCTTATCCTCCATCACGGTGCGGATCCAATTGGCCGGGACAAGCTTGCGGTCCTTGAAAAACAGGCCCTGGGTGATCAGAAAGTGGGTCACCTGGTTGTTGTCGTCATCGATGAGCAGGCGTTCCACATCGCCCACGTGTTCTCCATCCGAACTGATCACGTCGGTCCCTTCCTGCAAAGACACGCTACCTTCCGGGATGTTTTGGTGGGTGAGACCCACCGGCCAGCCGTAAGGCCCGGGCCCGTAGGCGGAGTAGCCGAGATATCCGTAAGGCGGATACCAGTAGTAGGCCGGCCCGACCGGATAGGCCGCGCGCTCCTCCGCCCTGGCGAGATCCGGGTTTCCGGGTTCGGCATCCACATAGTGTGTTTCTTCGAAGGGCGGCAGCTGGTCGAAGTCTTCGATCTCTTCGCTCAGAACCAGACCCTCTTCGGTCTCGGAGCGGATCTTATCAAAGGGTACAACCTTGTCCTCTGAGAACAACCCGCCTTTCTGGATGACGATATGGGTCACTTCGTTCGTTTTGGGGTCGAGGATAAACCGGTTGATCTCGCCCAGCTCGTCTCCGTCAGCCGTAAATACGCTGGTTCCCTCTTTCAATTCTTCTGTATGCATAGAACATCTCCTTTCCTGTCTTTTCTTTCATGAAGCCCTGATATCCCCAAACACAAAATTCTAATCCGGGTGATTCTCATTCTATAAAAGGTTGGGGGCGCGGTCAATGAAGGGTTTCCCCCAGTAGCATCCCGGTCCCGTCCCCTGCCTGTACGGTGCAACCCTTAAAGCATGGCTGAATTGGATTAAGAAAGGTGAAAGTCACGAACCAGGGGGGCATTCAAATTCTGTAGGATCAAAACAAATCTGAATGTTAACCACAAAGTCGCTAAGTCACAAAGCCACGAATTGACCTTTGTGTTTTGGAGTCTTTGTGACCTGGTGGTTTCCATCCGGCTCAATTTCCTGCAAGGATCTACAACATTTGAACGCTCCCCGAACCAGACGGGAACTGCTGGCGGAATTTTGTTTTGGTATAATTTTATTGAACCCGGTCACATTTGGGCTGGTGTACATTCATGAGTATTTTTCCTATTCTTGCAGTGGTCCTGGTGGTCGTAATCCTTATCGGTGCCAACGCTCTTTATGTGGCCGGCGAGTTTGCAATTGTCAGCGCGCGCCGTCCACGCCTGACACAGATGGCGGAAGACGGCAATCGCCTGGCAAAAATGTTACTCGGGGTGATTAAAAATCCTCGCCGCCTGGACAACTATATCGCCGCCAGCCAGGTAGGCATTACCATATCCAGCATCGTACTTGGTATTTACGGACAGCAGGCCATTGCACCGCGGATTGAGCCCTGGCTTTCGGGCATTGCCGGGGAAGCAGCGGCCGGATCTTCCGCCGTTATCGTGCTCATTTTTTTTACCACCCTGCAGGTCATCTTCGGGGAACTGCTGCCCAAGTCCATTGCCATCCAATATCCTGAGCGGGTTGCCCAGCTAACAGCCCTGCCTATGCGCTGGTCGGCGGAAATCTTGCTCAGACCTTTGATCGTCCTTCTCAACGGCAGCGGGCGGCTGTTGCTAAAATTGCTCCGCGTCCCTCCCGGTGGAGAGCATACGCATATCCACTCGCCGGAAGAGATTGTCCTCCTCGTGAAAGAGAGCCACAAAGGCGGCCTGCTCGATGCCGATGAGCGTCGCATGCTGAACAGCGTTTTTCGCGTCAGCGAGACCCGGGCTGCCGAAATCATCGTGCCGCGTCCGCGCATCGTGGCCGCCGAGGTGAACCAGCCGCTGAAAGCCATCCTGGAAAAATCCGCTTTGTCAGCCCACAGTCGCTTGCCGATTTTCGAGAAGGATCTCGACAATATTCTTGGCTATGTCCACCTGCAGGACGTCTTCAGGCTCTACCGTCATAACCCGAAGGCCAGCGTGCACAGCGTTTTACGCGAGGCGCCCTTTATACCCGAGACAGTTCCCGTGACCCAGGTCTGGAACGAGATGAACCGTGCCAACTCGTATCTGGCAATTGTTTTTGATGAATTTGGCGGTACAACCGGCTTGATCACCCGGGAAGACGTGATCGAAGAACTATTCGGCGAACTGCAAGACGAGTTTGACCAGGAACCGGCTCTGGTGCGCCACCTTTCGGATGGGCGCATCGTTGTGCGTGGAGAAATGTCGATCAGTGTCCTGAGCGACCTGTTGGAGACCGACCTCCCACATGAGAATGTCTTCACCGTTGCCGGCCTGATCGAAAACAAGCTGGGCCGCATCCCTGATGTGGGAGACCAGGTTAAGGTAGGGGACTTTCAGTTTCAAGTAGAGGCCGTTGCCGGGAACACTGTCACAGCCGTTTGTGTCGTTTTGCCCGAGAACAATTTAGAGAAGGAAGACAAAGCCCCGGGGGAGGAAGAATGAATCTGCTCTTCCCCCTGCTCGCAATACTCTTCCTGATCCTGATCAATGGTATGTTCGTTGCCGCTGAGTTTGCCATCATCGGTGTGCGACCTTCACGATTGGAGCAGCTGGCCTCGGAAGGGAACGCAGCCGCCGGCCGGGCGCTTGCTGTGCTACGCGATCGAGCCCATGTGGATCGCTATATCGCAACTGCGCAACTTGGTATTACCATTGCCAGCCTTGGCCTGGGGATGTATGCCGAGCCGGTAATCGCCCATTTGATTGAAGGTCCTCTTGAGCGCTGGTTCAACCTGGAAGAGACACTCATCCACACGATTGGCTTTGTTCTCGCGCTCAGCATTATCACCTACCTCCACGTGGTCGTCGGTGAAATGGTGCCGAAATCACTGGCGCTGCAGAGCAGTGTTAAAACCATGCTGGCGCTCAGCTGGCCAATGACCCTGGCCGGCAAGCTGTTACTGGTCCCCGTGCGTGTACTGAACTGGATAGCGATGCAGTTCTTGCGCCTGTTCCGCGTGCCGCCGCCCGCGCAGGGACTCGGATATACCTCAGAAGAATTGGAGCTGATCGTATCGGAAAGCCATGCAGGCGGGCTGCTTGACGAGAAAGAGCAGGAAATGGTCGCAAACGTGTTCGACTTTGGCGAGCGCCGGGTGGCTGAAGTGATGACACCCCGGCCGCGCATCCTGGCCATCCCGGTGACCAGCAGCGAACAGGATGTGCTCGACCTGCTGGATGAGCCCCACTATAACCGCCTGCCGGTGTACGAAGGCAGCATTGACAATATTATCGGCATGCTGCATGTAAAAGATCTTATCCGCCAGCAGATTTCCGGCGAGCCCTTTGATCTGCGCGCGCTGCTGCGCCAGGTTCCGTTTGTGCCGGAAGGGCTGTTGATCGACAAAATGCTGGCAGCTTTCCGCCATCAGCAACATCAAATCGCTGTTGTCGTCGATGAGCACGGCGGCACGCTCGGCCTGGTGACCCTAGAAGACTTGATCGAAGAAGTGTTTGGTGAAGTGCAAGACGAATTCGACCCGCACGAGGAGAAGGCGCTGGTCGAGGTCGCGCCCGGTGAACTCTTGGTTCGGGGCGATCTGGTCATCGATGAAATCCGGTCCTACGTCGACCTGGGCGACCACGGTCATGAGGTGTATACCATTGGCGGACTGGTAATGGCCGAGCTGGGCCATGCCGGGACGGTAGGTGAAGAAGTAGCGATCGGCGATGCTCACATCCGGGTGGAGGCGGTGGACGGGCGTTCGATCCAACGGGTTTCCGTCCGGTTTACGCCCAAGTTGGAGGAAGATTAGTGCCCCTCATTCAGAGGTGACAGTCATTTCACGCTACTCCGCCATGCCGCGGGGGCGCTTTCCCCATTCGGGATGATACCCCATTTGGGGACAATGCGCGAAATTGACTGTCTCCTTTACTTTCAGCAAAAGACAGCCGCCACCCGGCAGCTGTCTTTATTAAAGGGACCTTCTATATAAGAATGATAGAATCCGGGGACATGACTCTGCCACTTCAAAGCACAAAGTTATTTGCCCCTGCCGTTCGGGCCCGGTTGGTAGAACGGCCACGCCTTATGGAACGATTGAATTCGGTCCAGTCATCAGGCCGCAAAGCAGTACTTATATCGGCGCCGGCTGGATCGGGGAAAACAACCCTGGTTGTCCAGTGGCTGGCCAGCCAAACAAATTGGCCCATAGGATGGGTTTCCCTCGACGAACGGGATAACCTGCCTGCGCGCTTTTTTGCCTACCTGGTTGCTGCTTTGCAGACGGTTCTGCCAGAGGCTGGAAGTGAGGCGCTTGCGCTTCTAGGGCTACCCGGTGTAAACCTTGAAGAGGTTGTGACGTTGCTCGTCAATGACATGGTGGCTGCTCAAGATCCGTTTTGCCTGGTTCTGGATGATTACCACACAATCACCAACCCGGCCCTTCACCAGACATTGAATCTTCTTTTGGAAGCCCAGCCGCCGCAGATGCATCTGCTCTTGATCTCCCGGGAAGATCCTGCCCTGCAGCTGGCCCGCCTTCGGGCAAGGGGGCAATTAATAGAACTGCGCCAGGACGAGCTGAGGTTCACCTTGTTGGAAGCCGTCGCTTTTCTCAACCAAAGCATGGGCTTGAATCTTTCGACGGAACAGGTGGAACTCCTGGAAAACCGCACGGAGGGCTGGATTGCCGGCCTGCAATTGGCGGCCCTTTCCCTTCAACACGCAACCGATGTGGACCGGTTCATCAGGGAATTTTCAGGCAGCCACCAGTTTATTTTGGATTACCTCCTGGAAGAAGTCTTCACAAACCAGCCGGAGGATATCCAACGCTTCTTATTGGAGACCTCCATTCTGGAGAGCATGTCGGCAGAGCTGTGTGCATTGGTCACCGGAAAAAAGATCGAAGAAGCCCAAAGACTGCTCGAACGGCTGGCCAAAGCCAACATGTTTATCCTTTCGCTTGACGAGGAACGTCACTGGTACCGGTATCACCACCTGTTCAAAGATCTGTTGCTCGCCAGGCTGCAGAGGGAAGGATTGGAGCGATCTACCTCCTTATACCGGAGGGCTTCCGACTGGTATGAGCACAATGGCAATCCATACCTGGCCGTGGAATACGCGCTGAAATCCCAGGATATGTCACGAGCTGCCGATCTGATCGAACTGCATATCACGGAAAGCTGGCAGAGCGCAGATCTGGAGTTCATGCTCTTTATTAACCGCCTGCCCATGGAAGTCGTCGTCGAGCGTCCATCCTTGTGCTTGCAGAGCGCCTGGATGTGCGTCATCCGTGGACAGACGGGGCGTATCCTGCCGTTCGTTGAAGCTGCCGAGCAACAACTGGCAAAAGATGAGCGCAAACTCGAACCGGGCGACGATGCAAACCAGGCTTTTGCGAAAATCTTGCGCGCCTACCTGGCTGATTTTCAAAACCAGCCTGTGCAATTGGACGACTCACTTGAAGAAGCTTACGCGGCTATCCCCGAAGGCAATACCGGTATGCGCAACAGCGTTGCTGTAGTGTTAGGAACCATTCACTACATGGAAGGTGATTTTGCCGGCGCCATGCGCTATTATCAAGATGCGCTTGAACGCGACAAGCGTCTCAACGGCACCAATGCGGTCCCAGTTTCTGTGCTGCGCATGGTTTGGGTGCTGCAGAAACAGGGTCGTCTTCGACAGGCATCGGCGCTGATCGCTGAAAATGAGAGCTATGTACGCCAGCGGGGAAGCCGGCGTTTTTATATTGCGGGCGTCCTTAACCTGTTGGCGGGCGAAATTCTCCTTGAATGGAATCGCCTGGATGAGGCCGAGATTCAAGTGCGAGAAGGATTACGTTTGATGGAAGATTGGCCCAGCCCGCAGACCCTCAGTTTGGGTTACGGCCTGCTGGCTCGCCTGCAAACGGCGCAAGATCATCTGGAGAGCGCAAGGGCAAGCCTGGCAAAGGCTGAGGAGCATCAGCAAAATAACAGTTTTCATCCCGAGTTTATCTATGCTTTCGAGCGAGCTCAAATATTGTTGTGGGCCGCCATACAGGATAAGGCGGCTCTTGAAACTTACCTGCGAGAGTCAAGCGCCCGGGCTACATTGGAATCCCAGTTCCGGTATGAAGGCGGCCAGATAGAATTATGCCGGGCCAGGCTTGCGCTGGGGTACAACCAGGAAGCTGCCGCCTTGCTGGAGCGTTTGCGAGCAGCAACTGAGGAACGCGACGGCAGCCGCATGGCGATCCTGACATTGTTGGCTACCGCCTACCAGGATGATCCGGCCATGGCTGAAGCCATGCTGGATGAGGCCTTACGCCTGGGACAGCAAGAAGGGTATCTGCGGACTTTCATAGATGCGGGTGACAGGCTGCGACAGGTTTTGAAGGCCTGGCTGCAGCATCACCCAAAAACCAGGGATGATTCTTTGCGTGCCTATGCGCAACAGATATTGCTGGCGTTCGAAAGACCCGTGGGAATCTCCCCGAAAGCCGGCCTGACCTATAATTTTCCCGAGCCGCTAAGCCAGCGTGAGCAGGAAGTATTGGAACTGGTGGCGGAAGGATTGACCAACCAGCAGATCGCTTCCCGGCTGGTGATTTCGATCCGTACGGTCAAGAAACACGTTGAAAATATCCATGGCAAGCTGGGGGTCCAGAACCGCACCCAGGCCGTAGCCCGCGGGCGCGAATTGGGATTGTTGAAAACCTGAAGCCATAAAAAATCCAGATTACGCCCCCAAGATACGCCCTTCGGACACTGCCAATACGCCCTCCGGAGGGCTATGATGTATTAAATCAATAAAGGAGCTTGACATGAAAGGAAATACGATGAATACATTTAGCAGCCTCTGGATGCCTCTATTCCTGGGAGTGGTGGTGGCGGGGATCGTCTGGGCCGCGCTCTCCGGCAGAACGCTTCCCCTGATCGCCAGCCCCCGCGCCAGCCTGGTCGCCCTGCTGGTGGTCGGTATGGCGATGTGCATGGGTGGGATCGGGCAGGTAGGCGCAAGCGGACGTTGGGCCTCTCCGCTGGCAATCCTGGGATACCTGCTGGGCGCGACCATCCTGATCATCATCTTCTCGGTGTTCGCCGGCTGGAAGCTGCCCTTCATTGCCGGTGAAACCCAAGCCGTAGCCGCGGTAGGGATTTTGATCGCAATCAAGTTTCTAATCGGCACTCTCGGCTTTTTCTTCCACTGGCTATGACCGTCTACTGGTACGAAATCCGGGTAAGTGAGACTCTCGATCGCCAGTG
The DNA here is from genome assembly GCA_011389535.1 of Anaerolineales bacterium. Classification (GTDB taxonomy): domain Bacteria; phylum Chloroflexota; class Anaerolineae; order Anaerolineales; family Villigracilaceae; genus JAABUE01. The sequence goes on along the minus strand of JAABUE010000112.1, from coordinate 100 downwards.
GTCGCAATGGTTTGCTGGTATGGCAGTCATTCCTGAAACCGAAGGTAGCAGCATATCAGGCACCCTGTTGTGCGGTTACCTTCCCGACCAGGCGGCTTTG
>JAABUE010000111.1 GCA_011389535.1 Anaerolineales bacterium | reverse complement strand
GGCGGCAGCTCAGCCGGGATCTACATCGACAACCGTCCGATGGTGGCTTCGTTGTTCCGCAATATTCCCAAAGAACAATTCGGTGAGGTCAAGAACCTGTTCCTGCGCATCCGGGACGAAATCGGGGTCCCGCTGGAAATCATCAACGATGGCGACGTGACCGCCCTGGCCGGCTCGATGTCGCTGGAAGATAACGGCATCCTGGGCATCGCCATGGGATCCAGCGAGGCGGCAGGCTACGTGGATATGAACGGGCACATCATGGGCTGGCTGAACGAATTGGCCTTTGCCCCGATCGATTACAGCCCGAGCGCGCCTGTGGAGGAGTGGTCCGGCGACGTTGGCTGTGGAGCTTCGTATTTTTCGCAGCAATGTGTCTTCCGGCTGGCTCCCAAAGCCGGGATCGAAATCCCGGCCGGCCTGACCGATGCCGACAGGTTGAAGTTCGTGCAGGAGAGACTCGAAGCCGGTCACGAAGGCGCTGTGAAGATCTGGCAGAGCATGGGCGTGTACCTGGGTTATGGCCTGGCTCATTATTCTGATTTTTACGACACCAAGCACGTGCTGATTTTAGGGCGCTGCACTTCGGGCTACGGCGGGGATTTGATCCTGGAAGGTGCAAAATACGTTTTACAGGCTGAGTTCCCCGAACTGTCGGAGCGCATCCACATCCAGCTGCCCGACGAAAAGAGCCGGCGGGTTGGGCAGTCTATTGCGGCGGCGAGTTTGCCGGTATTACCGGTTGATGAGGGGATTGCTTCGTCGTTACACTCCTCGCAATGACATCCTGATAGGAGTATTTGTGAAATTCCATCTCGATACTGTAGAAATCTTTGTTCCAGACAATCTCCCCGTTGAAGAGGCGTTGGCGCGGACTACGCATCTTTGCATTGCCGCCCATCAAGACGATATCGAGATCATGGCCGCCGGGCCGATTTTGGAATGTTTCCAGCGCGAGGACAAATGGTTCACCGGCGTGGTAGTCACAGATGGGCGCGGCTCGCCACGAAACGGGATTTATGAGAAATACAGCGACGAAGAAATGCGCCTGGTGCGTTTCAAGGAACAGCGCAAGGCGGCCATTGTCGGTGAATATGCCGCCCAAATCATGCTGGACCATCCCAGCGGAGTAGCGAAGGATGGCGGGAATACATCCCCTGTAGAAGATATTATTTCGCTTTTAAAAGTCACTCGTCCGCAGATGGTGTTCACCCATAACCTGGCGGACAAACACGACACTCACGTTGCGGTTGCCCTGAGAGTCATCGCCGCCATCCGCGGTCTGGCGGAGAACGAACGCCCGCAAAAGTTGTACGGCTGCGAGGTCTGGCGCGGCCTGGACTGGATGGTTGACCGCGATAAAACAATCCTTGTACTTTCACAGCAGGAAAACTTGCAGGCGGCCTTACTGGGTGTGTACGACTCGCAGATCAGCGGCGGCAAGCGCTATGACCTTGCCTCACTGGCGCGCCGCCAGGCCAACGCCACATATTTCGAATCGCACGGCGTGGATGTAGCCACAGGCTTGTCCTTTGCAATGGATATGACGCCCCTGCTCATCAATCCGGACAAATCTCCCTCAGATCTCGTACAGGAATATATTCACAGGTTTGCGCAAGATGTCAGCGATCGTTTAGAGCGGATGATTTGAGAACTCGATAATTTGCACACTGATTTCAGGTCGAAAGGAGAAGATACAAGAATAAAAAAATCAAACCGAACCGCATGACCGTAAAATACTCAAACATAGTCTCAAGAAGGAGAAGACACAATGCGTACCAAACTGTTCGTTTTTCTAATTCTGGTCAGTATCGTATTGAGCGCCTGCGGCGGCCAGGCTGCCACTCCGGCGCCTGCTGAACCGCAAGAACCGGCCGCCACTGAGGCGCCTGCCGCAACAGAAGCGCCGGCAGAAACCGAAGCCCCTGCAGCGGAACCCGCAACCCTGAAAATCTACCTGCTGGACTACACCCCCGATACCATCGCCTGGCTCAATGAAGAGATCAATCCTGCCTTCGAAGCCGCCCATCCCGGTGTAACAGTTGAAATCACCGAAGGTTCCTGGTCTGGCTGGGATACTACCTTCAGCGGCTTCTTTGCGGCTGGCGAGGGCCCCGACATTATCAACCTGGGCTCTGAAATGAACACCCTCTACGGGGAAAGCCTGGCTGATATGGATCCGTACCTGGGCGAAACTGCCTGGCCCGATATTGCCAACTTTGGTCCCGCGCTCGAAAATGCAAAATACGATGGAAAGCTGCGCGGCCTGCCGATCTTCACCGCCCCGCGCTACGTTTTCTGCCGCACCGACCTGATGGAAGCCGCCGGCTGGACCACCGGCACCCCACAAAACTTTGCCGAATGGGTCGATTTCGCTGGCACCGCGTCCGTAATTGACTCGGCGACCAACTCGCTCAGCCAGCAGGCGCTCGTCCCGGTGGACGCCGCTTCGATGGCCGACTGGCAGTGGTGGTTGCTGGTTTACTATTCCCTGGGCGGCGAGTTGTACAAAGCCGATGGCTCACCGAACTTTGATTCCCCCGAAGCGCTGGCTGCTACCCAATTCATGCTCGACATGCGCCAGGCCACTTACGGCCCCGCAGTGAACGCTGTTGGCGGCCTGCCGACCGGCCAGGGTTCAGTGATCGATGTCAACGATGAGACCAACGTGGATAACGGCGCAGTCTGCCTGGCCCACTCCGGTTGGGCTGCGCCTCCGTTCGACCGCCCGGTCTGGGAAAAAGTCAGCATCGATCCTTTCTACGGCGATCCCGAAAACTTCCCCAACAGCAAACCGGTTGTCCTGGCCTTCAATGACTGGCTGGCCGTCGCTGAGTACAGTGCCAATAAGGAACTGGCTGCCGAGTGGCTCAAGATGGCCTTCAGCAAGGATGCCAACCACAAGTGGAACGAGACCATGAGCCTGATCCCGGCCCGCAACGATGCCCAGTTCGGTTACGTGACCGACTCACCACAATTGAAGCGCGAAGCCGAACTGGCTGCTGAGCATGGCGTTGGTTTTGCCGGCATCGAAGAAGCCGCCAAACTCTCCACCATCATGCAGGATGCCCTGGGTAAACTCATCACGGAAGAATTAACGCCCGAAGAAGTGGTGGCGAAGATCCAAGAAGAATACTCTGCGGCTCTTGGCCAGTAACATTCAAGCAAGTTAATGATAAAGTTGGATGGGGGTAAATCCCCATCCAACTTACTTTGTAGATAACGATTCCGGAGAAAAGCATGGTTGATAACCCCTACCTCGATGCCGTTCTGACTGCGATTGCAGCTATTATTTTCATAATCATTTCAGGTTACGGGGTGGGGCTTTTAGCTCGCTTCATTGCAAAACTAGCCGGCGCTTCGCGTAAAAAACAGGAAAATACTTTCGCGGGTTATTTATTTGCCTCTCCATGGATCGTCGGTTTTCTGATTTTTGTGATCATCCCGATGGGCTTTTCCCTCTACTGGAGCTTTACCGATTATCGAGTCGTCTCCAATGCGCCCCCGAATTGGGTGGGGGTTGATAACTATACGCAGCTTATACTGAAAGATGGTGGATTCCGCGCATCAATTGTAAATACGCTCTACCTGACCGCCATCGGACTGCCTTTGCAAATAGCTTTTGCTTTATTCCTGGCCGTCATGCTCAGCCAGAATATGCGCGGGGAACGCGTCTTCCGCATGGCTTTTTATCTCCCGGTGATCCTGGGTTTCAACACCGCGGTTCTGCTCGCCTGGCGACTGATGCTCAACACAGGGACCGGTATCATCAACCAACTCATCCGCGCGGCTGCAGAAGCATTTCCACCTTTTGGCTATCTGAGCCGGGCACTGATTTTCGTCCAGGAAATTACCAGCGCATTTTTCCTGGGTCTTAGCAGTGGCAAATTTAGTTTGCTGACGAAGGTCTGGGAGGCCGGATTCCCTGCCGCGAACCGCGTTCCGTTATGGGTACAAAGCCCTTTGTGGTCGAAAATGTCGGTCATCCTGTTGATGATCTGGGGCTGCGGCGCGATGATGCTGATTTTCTTAGCCGGGTTGAAGAATATCCCCAGGGAACTGCACGAAGCCGCCGAAGTGGATGGTGCAAGTGGTTGGAAGCGGTTCTGGTCAATCACTTTTCCCCTGCTTACACCTTACATCTTCTACAACATAGTCGTTGGCCTGATCAATTCCTTGCAAATTTTCGAGCCGATTTTCGTCCTCTATCGTGATAATCAGCCGCTGGTCCCGTCTGCCATTTCGATGGTGTATTACCTCTGGCAGGCCAGTTTCCGCCACTTCGAGATTGGCTACGGCTCGGCTATCTCCTGGGTCATTCTGGTCATCATCCTGGTGGTGACCGTAGTCCAGTTCAAGATGCAGGACCGCTGGGTCCATTACGACCTGTACTAAAGTGGAGGCAACCACGTGAAAATGTTTAGCTACTCCCATCTTTATTCTTTGGTAACCGGCAAATTACCCTACATTTTTAGACGGTTGCGGTATAAGGAGACACCTATGCGCGACATCTTCCCGATCATCAAACGCATCGTGCTCTATGTCTTCCTGACAGGCGCCACCATCGTCATGAGTTTTCCCCTGTTTTGGATGATCTCCTCTTCCGTGAAAACGCTCGAAGAGACCAATTCCGCGGGCATCATCTGGTTACCGAGAAATCCTACGCTGGAGGCCTATACCAGCATCTTCCAGAACGCCAATTTCCTGCGCTCCTATTTCAACACGGTGTTCTACACCAGCCTGGCGCTGGTCGGTACGCTGCTGTCCATCGCTGTTGTGGCGTATGCCTTCAGCCGCATCGATTGGCCGGGGCGCAACCTGGTCTTTTTCCTGATGCTCTCCACGATGATGATCCCACCTCAAGCACTCATTGTTCCCCAATACGTCTTTTTCAACAAACTAGACTGGATTGGTACATTTAACCCCATCATCATTCCGGGCTATTTCGCGGGCGGCGCTGCAATGGTATTCCTCTTGCGGCAATCCATGGCACAAATCCCCAAAGAACTGGATGAGTCCGCATTCGTGGATGGCGCCAATCACATCCAGATTTTCTGGGAAGTGGTCATGCCATTGGTCAAAGCTCCGCTTGCTACCGTTGCCACATTCCTGTTCGTGGGCTTGTGGAATAATCTGCTGGCTCCGTTGATTTATCTCCAAACTGTAGATCTCTACACACTGCCTGTCTATGTGTCAACACTTTATAATATCAATTTGACTGTCCAGCAGTGGCCCACCATCATGACCGCCGCCGTGCTTACGACGGTTCCGCTTATGGTTGTGTTCTTCTTTGCCCAGCGTTTTATCCTGGATGGTGTGATCGTCTCGGGTCTGAAGGGCTGATACATGGATATCCCTCGTTCCATCGGACAAAAAATCCTGCTGGCTTTTGAAGGGAAAGAGCCCTCGCCAGAAATCATTGCGGCGTTGAAGAATGATAGTCCGGGAGGAATAACACTCTTCCGTAGTCTCAATATCGACGAACCAACCCAGGTCCGCCAACTGACGGATTCTCTCCAGCGCCTCGCCCTGGACTTCAACCTGCCTCCGCTGTTGATCGGGACCGACCAGGAAGGCGGTCAACTGATGGCGATCGGCGAGGGGACAACACCCCTTCCCGGCAACATGGCGCTGGGGGCTACCGGTTCCCCGGAACTCGCCCGGAAAGCGGGAGCAGTTTTGGGCAAGGAGCTGGCTGCGATGGGGGTTAACGTCAACTATGCGCCCAGTTGCGACGTCAACATCAACCCTCACAACCCGGTCATCGGCATCCGTTCCTTTGGCGAAAATCCCAACAATGTTGCCCGTCTCGCTGGCGCGATGATAGAAGGTATCCAGTCTACTGGCGTGGCTGCTACCGCCAAGCACTTCCCAGGGCATGGCGATACCGGCGGCGATTCCCACCATGGACTTCCTTCCGTGCCCTATGAATTGGAAAGGCTGCAACAGGTGGAGTTCCCCCCGTTTCGAGCCGCCATCGCCACCGGCGTCAAACTGATGATGACCGCCCACCTGGCCCTGCCCGCCCTCGACGGCCCGAATGCGCCGCCAGCTACGCTATCGCGCAACATTCTACATGGCCTTTTACGAAAAGAATTGGGCTTTAACGGCGTGATCGTCACCGACGCGATGGACATGAAAGCCATCCCCCAGGGAGATGCGCTGGGCGAAGGCGCGGTCCGGGCTGCCGCCGCTGGCGCGGACTTGCTGCTACTGACCTCCAACCCGGATGACCAACGGCGCGTCCATGAGAGCCTGTTGCAGGCCGTCCAGGACGGCCAACTGGACCGTGAAGCTGTAGCTACATCCGTTGATCGGATCCTGTCCCTCAAACGATGGCTGGCCAAATACACTCAGCCAGATTTGAGCGTTGTCGGATGCGCAACACATCAAGTCGTTGCCGCCGAAATTGCGGAACGCTCCGTCACACTGGTACGCAATGAGGCAGGTTTGCTCCCCCTGCAAATAAAACCCGAAGGACGCCTCGCAGTCGTTGTCCCCAAACCCATTGACCTGACACCCGCGGATACATCCTCATATGTTACGCCCGGGCTGGCAGCCGCTTTACGAGACTATCATCCGAATGTAGATCAATTCATGATTTCTTACGCACCCGACGAGCAAGAGTCCATTGACTTGCTCGAACTCTTGCGGGATTACGATATACTCATCCTTGGCACTTTGAACGCACACGCTTCCCCTGGTCAGGCCGAGTTCGTTCGCCAGGCGTTGAAACTGGACATTCCGAGCGTTATCGTCGCCCTGCGCCTGCCCTACGACCTGACCGCCTTTCCCGAAGCACAGACTTACATCTGTACTTACAGTATTTTGGAACCCTCGATGCTGGCGCTGGCCAAGGCTTTATTTGGCCAGATCGCTTTTGAGGGACGGCTGCCTGTATCTATTCCCGGCTTATATACCGTGTGATAAGCAAAAACCGTTTATACGGGAGCCAATACGGATCCGGGATAGAAGCGATGAGAAAATAAGAGAGTGAAGTTATTCATTTCGCAATTCGAAGGGAATAAACCACGGAGAGGCCGAGTCACGGAGAATTTGAACAAAGGAACTCTGTGTCTCCGTGTCTCCGTGGTTCTAAACCTCAAAGTTCAAGAGCATTAAAAAAATCAGTGAGACGATAAGTATGAGTCTACATTCCGAAATATTAGAACAACCTGTCTGCCTGGAACGCCTGCTTACGTCGCAGCGGAAAACCGTTGAGCGAATTGCTAGAGCGATCCAGACGCAGGACATCCGTTTCGCCTTCCTGGCCGCGCGCGGCACGTCGGACAACGCCGGTCGCTATGCCAACTATCTCTGGGGGGCGATGAACGGACTGCCGCTGGCGCTGGCGACGCCTTCGTTGTTTACGTACTACCAGCAGCCCCCGAGATTGAAAAACGCGCTGGTGGTGGGCATCTCACAATCCGGGCAGTCACCCGATATTGTCAGCGTGCTGCAAGAGGGGAAACGCCAGGGCAACCTGACACTGGCGATCACAAATGAAACCGATTCTCCCTTGACGCAATCCGCCGATTTTGTTCTGGACATCGAGGCCGGACAGGAATTGGCTGTCGCGGCGACCAAAACATACACCACCGAATTGATGGCGATTGCCATGCTGTCCGCCGCGCTGAGCGGGGATGCTGCACGCTGGTCGGAGCTGGAGCAGGTCGCGGGCTGGGTGAGCGAAGCGCTGGAGCAGGATGGGGCTGTTCGGCAATTGGCGGAGCGCTACCGCTACATGCAGCAATGCGTGGTTTTGGGGCGCGGCTATAACTACGCCACCGCCTTCGAGTGGGCGCTTAAACTTAAAGAGTTGACTTATGTGAAAGCCGAACCATACTCTTCAGCGGACTTCCAACATGGCCCGGTAGCGATGGTCGAACGCGGCTTCCCCGTGATGGCGGTACTGCCGACTGGCAAGGTGTTCGATTCGATGATGACTCTGCTAAAGCACCTGCAGACCGATTTGCTGGCCGAGCTGGTGGTCATCTCGAACTCGCCCGAAGCGCTTTCCCTGGCGAAGTCGCCGGTCACAATTCCTGCCGGTGTGCCCGAATGGCTCTCCCCGCTTGTTGGGATTGTGCCAGCCCAGTTATTTTCTTATCATCTGACCATCGCAAAAGGGTATGATGCCGACCAACCGCGCACGATCAGCAAGGTCACGGAAACGCGCTGATTCCATTCTAACTAAGGTTTTCCTATAAAAAGGGCCGGATTTGGGATACGAGCGTGCGTACGCACGCTCGTATCCCCAAATCCGGGAATCTATCACGGAACTTCTCAAAGAAATGGACAATTG
>JAABUE010000011.1 GCA_011389535.1 Anaerolineales bacterium | reverse complement strand
AACAGAATGGGCAGGCTGAAATTGTCCAGCAACAGCTTAACCCATAAACGGTCGAAGCCTTCGCTGTAAAGCCCGTAAAACAAGCCAATCCCAACGATGGACATCAAGCGTGGCTGGCCGCGGACGGTTTTCAGACCAGCATTGAAGGTGTGCCACATCTGCTGCCAGTTATTGCGGTCTTCTCTGGGCGTGGGGTGAAAACCGGTCTCAGGCATGATCGCGAAGAGCGTAGCGCCGATCAGGAATACGCCCACTGCACCGACCAGGATGGGCAGTGCCAGGTTTTGCGCGCCGATGAGGGTTGCCGCGCCCATACCGATCAGGGATGCGAACAGCCCGACCTGTGTGGCGCGCAGAAACAGTTTATTGGCAGGCTCTTCACCGATCTCATCCGTAATCCAGGCCTGGGTTGCGCCGGAGGTGAAGGTATAGCCCAGTCCCCAGATGACCTGCGCCAGCAGGATGGGTAAAAAGGAGGGAAAGAGTCCCTCAACAAGGAATCCCACTCCCATCAGCAGGTAACCGATAATGATCGAGAGCCGCCGCGAGTATACGTCAGCAACGACGCCAGTGGGCACTTCGAATATAAAAATGGAGAGTTCCACCGTCGTGCCAACCAGCACCAACTGCAAAGGCGTGAGCCCAGCTACGGTGGCTTCGTACAGCGACATGGTGACGAACATCATGGCGAAGAAGGCCGAGGCAGTAAATTCTACAAACAGATAAACTTTGGTCGCGGCTAATTTGCGAAACATGTTTCGCCTTTTCGGGGTTAGACAGTTAAATGGGGTGAAGGCCGATAGTGAGCAGAAAAGAAGAACGGCGCAGGATTACTCCTGCGCCAAAAGGTTCTGAAATCTTTTTGTAGGGTACTCATGTTTCATCCAACAGACCTTTTAATTCCTGCATGGCCGTCTCCGGATCGCGGAAGTGGATGCCGTACATACCGACTGCGCGACAGCCTTCGACGTTTTCGAATAAGTCATCCACAAAAACCGCCTCGTCCGGATTCACTCCCGCCTGCTCCAGAGCAATCCGAAAGATCCGGGCTTCGGGCTTCATCACGCCCACCTCCCCAGAAATGACCATCTGGTCAAAGGCATCGTCGAATTTCTGGCGTGCGATGTAATCCCGCAGGTCCGGCCAGGCGTTGGAGATAACGCCTACGAAATAGTGTGGACGCAGCGAGCGCAGAAATTCGAGGATTTCTCGATCGACCATATCTCCGGCAAAAAATTCTTCACGGATGGTTTCCGTTTCGGCAGCCGGGCGTCTGAGGCGTTTTGTCACCTCCGCCCAGTGCTCCTTATCGCTGATCTCGCCATGCGAAGCTCTGATGCTGCTCGGGCTATCGAAGACAAGCTTAACCAGGTCTTCGTATTCCATGCCCAGCCTTTCCGCCAGGTGCTCTCGGGGAGCTTGAAACTCCGTGCGGACAATGACCCCACCCAGGTCAAAGAATACAGCCTTGATCATTTCTCTTTGGCCTTGGCAGCAGGCTTCTTCGATGACGCAGCTTTATCTTCTTTATTCTCTACGGCTTCTGCCTTCTCAGCTTTTGCCGCTTCCTTGCCCATCTCCTTCAAGGTTTCCTGCCAGTTGGGATTGGCAAGCTCCAGTTTTTTTCGTTCCACGCGGTTGGCGCGGCGGCACTTCGGGCAGTGGGCATCGTAATGGCTCAAATTCTCGGCGTCCATGGTTTGCAGCGCTACGATCATTTCCTCGCGGCCGATGGCAAACATCGTTTGACAATACATACAACGCAGGTTCATGACAATTCTCCTTCTAGAATCAGTGCGTCGCACCTGACGGCAAGAAGAAAACCGTTTAATGGAATTGATTCAGGCGTGAACCAGGCCCTGATAAACAAGGTGCGACGCACTCATTTTTGTTAATCTCCCAGCGATTGTACACTGATTTCCCTGCCGGGACGCAATTCTTTCTCAAACAAGTTGAACTGCTTGTGGATGTGCATGCCAGCTTTCTCATATAGCCGCAGTGCACCGGTCAGGTTCTCTGCATCCACGCCCAGGCCGGCTTTGCGCTTGCCACGGCGGTAGAACTCACCAAAAGCATGCTGCAGGAAAGCAAGCCCAAGCCCGTGCCTGCGCCAGGGGCGGCGCACACCCAGTATGTTAACGTAAGCCAGATCCGGGTCTTCGTAGGAATTCGGGCGGCACAGGCAAATGCCTGCCACTTCGTCTCCGTCCCAGGCGATGTACCAGAGCGAGGGATCAAAGCCTTCGTATTCCGTGAGGAAGTGCTTGAAGCGTTCAAGACCTTCCTCGAAGGGCGCCTCCACGAACCCAAAATGGTCGCGGAAGGCATCCTGGTCGGCGCGATAGACGGCTTCCAGGTCTGTTTCAGGGTTGTAAACACGGACGGTGACGCCTTCCGGCCAGACTACTTCAGGCGGGGGCGCATTGAGTTCGATCCGCATCTCGTAATTGCTCCGGATACGTCGATAGCCCAGGTCTTCGAACAATCTCTGTGAATCAGCTGCCTGTCGATAGATGCCGACGCGCGGCGCAAAGCGCAGGTCCGGGTCAATATCGTCCAGGGCTTTCAGGGAGCGGTGCTCTGCCCAGGTCAGCATCCAGGTACCGAGGCCAAGTCCGCTGTAGTCCGGGTGAACGCGGCCCCAGAGCCAGGGGTGAACAGGCGGTTTGGCCGTGGTCCAGGCTTCGATATAGCCAACCATCGTGCCATCCGGGGCAAAGACCAGGCGAATATCCTCCGCCGGGTCAAAGCCGGGCGAGACCCACTCGTTGCGAATGGCGGCGGCGTCCGTGATCTCGTCTTCAACGAGGACGGATTGTGACCAAATATTATATAGTTCAAGGGAGGCTTCCACATCCTCCAGCGCTGCCCCACGGGCGGTAAAGCCGTCAGGGAGGCTGACAGCTATTTGTTCTTCAAGTTTTGTAGCCATTTTTCCTCTAAATAATTATTCCTCGCTGAGCGGAGGGTCAGCATCGCTCAGGTTGAATCAACTTCTCGGCCGGGGCGCAGTTCTTTTTCGTAGCTGACATATTCTGCTGCCACGTGCATCCCGGCTTTCTGGTACAGGTATGTGGCTCCGGTCTGGCTGGCCGCATCCACACCCAGGCTGATGACCGGGGTGCCGCGTTTGTGGAATTCCCCAAACGAGTGGTACAGCAAAGCCAGGCCGAGTCCGTGTTTGCGCCAGGGACGGCGCACCCCGAGCGAGCCCACCCAGCCGTTGCCATTCCGATAGCGGCAGAGCGCGTATCCTGCGATCTTGTCTCCATCCCAGGCGATGAACCACAGGGACGGGTCCATTTCTTCGTTGTTCATGCGGTGCTGCCAGTCGTCGTAGGTATGGGGCGTATGCCCCCAGTGATCGCTGAAGGCTTCTTCATGCGCAAGATGGACAGCATAGTTATGCTTTTCAAGCTCGAACGGGCGTAGTTCGACCCCCTCCGGCCAGACTGGAGCAGGCGGCGGTCCGTCCAGCGTGATCTCCATGCGCCAGAAAAAGCGGATGGGCTTGTAGCCTTCGTTCTCGTGCATCTCACGCGACACCGTATCGCCGATCGCCATGCCGTTGCGGATGAAGACGCGCAAATCGGGGTCGGCCAGTTCTATTTCCTTACGCGCGCGTTCTTCGAGAGCACGCAGCATGGCAGTGCCAATCCCATTACCCATGAAATCGAGATGGACGTAGCCATCTCCTTGCAGGGAAGCATGGGCGTAGCGGTTGACAAATTCCTCATATCCAACCACGCGGCCATCGGCCGCCGTCACCACCCAGGCGTCTGTTGCAAGGGTAAAGCCGGGTGATTTCCAATCGGATTCAAGCTCCTTAGGCGTGAGTGCTACGGTTGGGTCGCCATCGCTCGTGCAGACGGCGAGGATCAGCTGCGCTACGGGCTCCAGATCTGCCCATTGCGCGGCACGCAGGGTCAGGCCTGTCTTGAGCGTTGAAGGGTCTGGGTCGAATACTGGCGAGTCCATATCAAAAAGGAACTCCTCACCGATCTGAATTTCTGTTGCCATAATTTTCCATCCATTCTTCACTTAGAATGCCCATATAAATGATGTCCCAGCGGCGGCCTTCGCGCTGTATAACCTGGCGCTGGCGACCCTCCAGCCGGAAACCGGCTTTTTCATATGAGCGTATGGCGCGTCCGTTATATTCGAAAACGTTCAGCGTGACGCGCCGCAGGTTGAGTTCGAGAAAGGCATAGCGCAGGACCAGTTTCATTGCGTCTGTGCCGTAGCCTTTGCCCCAGAAGTCGCGCTCCCCAATGCCCAGGCCTACGAACGAATCCCGGCTGCCCCAGTTGATGACCGACAGGTCTATATCCCCGAGCAGGTGGTCATCTTCCAGGGTCCGGATGGAGAACCAGAAGGTATCTTTCTCTGCCTCCATATGTTTCTCCATCCATTCCCTGGTCGCTTTGGTCGAGTGCAGGCGGGCCGGGTCGAAATCCAGCAGGCGCTTGAACTCCGAGTCACGGTTCCAGCGGGAAAAGCTTTTGCCGAGTTCTTCGGGGTCGATGCCAGACAGGCGGACGAGTTTGCCTTGTAAAAGATCTTCCATGACTGTCATATGCCCTTCGACTGCGGGCTACGCCCTCCACTCAGGGCCAATGCATCTTCCCACTCTGAACGGAGCAGGCCGAAGACGAGCAGATCCCAGGCGCGGTCATCCCGCAGGATGGCTTTGCGGCGGCGGACTTCTTCCACGAAGCCGAACTTGCTCACCAGGGCAATCGCTGCCTGACAGTATTCCGGCACGACGATGGTCACGCGGAACAGGTTCAACTCTGCGAACGCGAAGCGCAGCAGCAGACCGAGGGCCTGTTTACCAAGACCCCGGCCGCGGTCCGGGCCCGAGCCGATGCCCAGGCGCAGGTAGCCGTTACCGTTGGTCCAGTCGACCCACTCGAGCACAGCCTTACCCAGCAAGCGGTCGTCATCGCGGGCGCGGATGGTGAAGTAGAACAGGTTCTTGTCGGCTTCGATTTCCTTTTCGAGCGACTCGTAACCCTTCTTGACCATCGCCGGCGCCAGCGGGCGGACCGGCTTGAGCTCCATCAGGCGCATGAACTCATAATCATGGGTCCACTTGGACTCCACTTCGGGGTCCTTATCGTGGTCTATCGGGCCCAGACGGATATCCTGGGCTTCAAAGAGCGGGGTTTGAATGTCAAGCATGGGAACCTCCAACAAAAAAACAAAACGGCCACGGGTTCGCCCATGGCCGCCTTGGATTCTAAGGAAATAAAAAGGCCACGGGCTGAGCGCTCCGTGGCCGTAGATCACATTACGTGGTTCTTACGAGTCAACAGACGCACTCCGAGGATGCAAAGAAGCACCACCGCCTTGTGCGGTGCGGGTGCAGATGATGTAGATCTTGCTATCGAACATCAGTTGCGTCTCCTTTCGTAAGATATGCCTTACATTTCTGTAAGCCGTCGAAGTTTATCACAGAGATTTTACGAGTGTCAAGGGTTAATGGTAGTTTAATATTTGGCCTTGTCCCTGAGCGGAACGAGTGTAGCGAGTGAAGTCGAAGGGCGCATTACATCGTACACCTTTTCCCTTTCAAGGACATGTGCCTGAAAGGATAGAGGGACGGGTGAGGGTCACCTGCGTGACTCTCTCCCAAGGGTAAGAGGGAACTCATATAAGTCTTGCATTCTCGCTCAAATAATGCGAGAATGGTAACGACCGAAGGAGAAGAAGATGAACATGAAAACTTTACCTGTATTCGTACTCGTTTTGGCTCTCAGCGCCTGCACGCCGGCACAGGCCACGCCAACCCCGCAACTGCCTTTCGTCACCGTTACACCGACTTTGTTCCTGGGTTCGCCCCTGCCAACGCTCGAAACGCCAGTCTCTGGGGAAACAGCAACGGTAGCCCCGGGCCTGACACCGTTTGCCACTTTCACACCGCTCACCCAGCCTACCCAGCCAACCCCAAGCGGGAGTTCCGCTACTTATGCCGTCATCCTGGTTTCCGAAGATGACGTGCTCAACATCCGCTCGGGGCCGGGAGTGCAGAATGCGGTCGTAGGCAAGTTGGAGCCGACAGCCTCCGGCCTGACGCGCACCGGAAAGACTACTTCGGTGGGCGACGGTCTGTGGGTCGAGATCCAGAATCCCGCCAGCGGGACCGGCTGGGTCAACTCGAATTTCCTGACCGAACAAGTCGCCTCGTCCGCGTTCTGCAGCGATGCGCGCGTCACCACCCTGATCCAAAACCTGGCGTCGGCTGTAAAGGGAAACAACGATGATATGCTGGCTGCGCTGGTCCATGCCCGGCATGGCCTGGATGCGCGGCTCTGGCGCTATGGCACGGTGGCAAACTATACCCCGGAAGAGGCATCCTGGGTGTTCGAGTCTGAGTACGAGGTCAACTGGGGTCCCGCTCCCGGCAGCGGCGATAACACATTGGGGACCTTCAGCGAAGCGCTCCTGCCCAAATTGCAGGAAGTGCTCAACGCCAGTTACACCACTCACTGTAATGACACGCTCGACCTGGCCACTTTTTCGCTGGTGCCATGGCCGCTGGAATATACCAACATCAATTTCTACACTGTCTACAAACCCGGCACCAACCAGTACGGGGGCCTGGACTGGCGCGCATGGACCGTCGGCGTCGAATACGTGGAAGGGCATCCCTACCTGTTTTCCTTGATCCATTACCAGTGGGAACCGTAAATCAGGACCTGGTGAAAATATAGTATTCAGGATGACGGAAAACCGCCTCCGGGCCCGGAACCTGGGGCTTGCTCCCGGCATCCTGCCACCCGGCCCCCTGAACGCCATCACCGACGTGGCAGGCGTCAGGATCGGGCATTTCACCCTGATCGAAGGGACTGACATCCGCACCGGCGTCACCGCCATCCTGCCGCACGGGGGCAATCTCTTTCAAGATAAAGTCCCGGCGGGATTGGCGGTCGGCAACGGGTATGGGAAACTGATGGGTTCCACGCAACTTGCCGAACTGGGCGAGATCGAGACGCACATCCTATTGACCAATACGCTGGCCGTCCCGCGAGCAGCCGAAGCGCTGATCGACTGGACGCTTTCCCAGCCCGGTAATGAAAAAGTACTCTCGGTCAACCCCATCGTCGGCGAGACCAACGACGGGAAGTTGAATAACATCCGCGCACGCGCGCTGACGGTCGAGCATATGCTGCAAGCCATTCACGCGGCCAAAGAAGGACCTATCCAGGAAGGCTGCGTCGGCGCTGGGACAGGCACCGTCTGCTTCGGCTGGAAAGGCGGCATCGGAAGCAGTTCGCGCGCCCTGCCGGGGGCGCTTGGCGGCTATACCCTCGGGGCGCTGGTGCAGTCTAATTTTGGAGGGGTGTTGCTGGGTGGAAGTGCGTTGCACCTTTCATCTCAGAAGGATGTGTCCATTCAAGAAGAATCTGCCGATTTATCGGAAAAAGACCACCCAAAAGGTGCAACGCACTTTTCCGACGGCTCGATCATGATCGTCCTCGCCACCGACGCCCCGCTCTCCGACCGCAACCTGGCCCGCCTGGCCCGCCGCGGACTGGCCGGGCTGGCGCGCACCGGCGCAGACATGAGTAACGGCTCGGGGGATTACGTCATCGCCTTCTCGACCCACGAGGCCGTGCGGCGGACACCCGAAAGGCGGAAAGGTGTTTGGCCCTATCCCGAAGTGCCAAATGACTTAATGTCGCCGCTGTTCCAGGCCGCCATCGAATGCACCGAGGAGGCCATCTACAATTCACTCACTATGGCGACCACAATGACGGGCAATGGGGTCACGGTGGAGGCGCTGCCGTTGGAAAAGTAACTGCTTTGATCCAGGGGAAGTAATCCCCGTCAGAGAACACTGAAACGCTCATGGGGGAAGGATGAAGTTTGCTATAATTACCATCATGGATAAGATCAAACTCCGCGTCCCACGCAAGAAACTGGAAGATTTCTGCCGCAGAAACCACATCCGCAAGCTGGCCTTCTTCGGCTCGGTCCTGCGCGATGATTTTGGACCGGACAGTGATGTCGATGTGCTGGTCGAGTTCGAGCCGGGAAAAACGCCGGGATTTGCCTTCTTTGGGATGCAAGAAGAGTTGTCCGAAATTCTAGGACGCAAGGTCGACCTGAATACACCTGGATTTCTGAGCAAGTACTTCCGTGACCAGATCATCCGCGAGGCAAGGGTGGAATATGTCCAGGCGTGATCCTGTGATTCCACTACAACACATGCTCGACTATGCCCAGAAAGCCGTTGCCCTTTCTCGTGGCAGGAAAAGAAAAGATCTTGAAGATGACCTTACATTCAACCTCGCCCTGACTCGCCTGATAGAAGTCATAGGAGAAGCCGCCAACCGTGTTCCAGAAGATTACCAGGAAAGTCACCATGAAATTCCGTGGGCACAAATCATTGGCATGAGAAACCGATTAATCCATGGCTACGATGAAGTGGATTTGAATTTTCTTTGGAGCGTTGTTCAGAATGACCTGCCTGGTTTAATCCTACAATTAGAAAATCTGCTGTAACAGACACTTTGGTGACAGAACCCCTGTCGCCAATACTTTTTGGAGCACCTCATGTCCGACGAACCCAAGCAACCCGAAGAAGAAAAGCCTGCCTTCCCGGAAGGACACCGGGACGGTGTGAGCAAGGGCGAAGGGAAAAAAGAAGAAAAACCAATCCCGGTCGACAACCTGGTCGAGAGCAAGCACACGCTCACCATCGACGGGGGGGATCTCAAGTACACCGTTGTCACCGGGACGATGGTCCTGAAGGAGGAAACAGCCGAACGCGAGAAGGAAGCGGAGGGCAAAAAGCCTAAGACGCAGGTCTTCGTCGCCAACGGCTACTACGATCTGGGTACGCCCTACTTCGCCAGCGAATACACATTCAACCACCTCGGCCTGGATGAAAGCTTGCGGGATAACATCAGCATGAGTTACTATGAAGCCGGTCACATGATGTACATCCACATGCCCTCGCTTGCCGAGATCAAGCGCGATCTGGCGAAGTTTGTTTGAGGATCTATCCCTGAGCGGAGGCTCTGAGCCTCACGAAGGGCCGTAGTGAAGGGCGCAGGGATCATCGACTTTTTCTTTAAAGTAAAATTCCCAAACGCCGGCCCTTCGACTACGATCCTTCGACTGTGTTTCGACAAGCTCAACACAGTCGAAGGACCTCCGCTCAGGGACATAATAATATGAGCCAAAACCCTCTTAACCTCGCCGTCCGTTTCCTTTTGGAAATCCTCGCCCTGGTCGCCCTTAGCGCCTGGGCCAGGGCGCAATTCGCCGGTGCGCTGGGATTCGCCCTGATGATCCTGATCCCACTGCTGGCGGCAACGGCCTGGGGGGTGTTCAACGTCAAAGGCGACCCCAGCCGATCGGGCAAAGCGCCGGTCCCGGTGCCGGGGATCGTCCGCCTGTTGTTGGAATTAGCATTCTTCGGGTCGGCTACCTGGGCCCTGTTCAGCCTCAACCCAAGCTATGGCTGGATCTTTGGCGCCGTCACGCTGGTGCATTACGCTCTTTCGTATGATCGAATTGTCTGGCTGCTCAAACGCTAAAAAGCTCAGCAATCTAGTACAATTGCTGAAACTTGCTTCGGCAAAATCCCGTTTCCAAAAAGGATAGAAAATGACAGAAGAAAAAGAAGTTGAAGTAGTAACCTTCCACAGCGAAGGAGCGATTTCACGCATTTCATTATGGTCAAACATCATCGCTTATACCATCCTGGTTTTTTCGCTGATCGCATTCGCCAGCCAACTCTACCAGCTGATCGCCAATTGGGCCCAAATCGCTCCCGGCCTGCCCACAAACCTGCTCGAGCGTATTGCTATTTTTGTTTCCAATGTTTTCATGGAGCCGCTGCGAGGCGTTTTTTACTTTTTGGTCCTGCGCGGAATCTCGCAACTGCTCAACCTTGGGCTCGACATCTACTATGCACATGTAGAGGACCTGAGGTTTGAAGAAGTACCTCCTGTACCGGAAGTATGATTTTAGACGATCTACCCCGCTTTAAAAGCCTCGACCCGCAGGACATGCTGGGTCAAATCGACGGGCTGCCTGACCAGCTCCAGTCAGCGTGGGATTTGAGCCAGGGACAACCGCTGGAGTTTGTGGACGGTCTGAGACCATCCGCCAGCAAAAGTGACATCCGCCAGGTCGTTGTCTCCGGGATGGGCGGTTCGGCGATCGGGGCGGACCTGGTGGCTGCTGCCGTCATGGATAGCTGTCCCGTCCCCATCATTGTCCACCGCGACTACGGCCTGCCCTCCTTCGCTAAAGGACCCGAGACGCTGGTCATTTGTTCATCGCACTCGGGTAACACCGAAGAGACCCTGGATTCATTCGAGACAGCAGTCAGGAACGGCTGTCACGTGCTGACGGTCAGCACCGGTGGAAAACTCTCCGAGAGAGCCAAAGCGGAGGGCGTTCCCGTCTGGCAGTTCGAACATAATGGGCAGCCGCGCGCGGCGGTCGGTTTTTCGTTTGGACTCATCTTGGGAGCGCTGAGAGGGCTCGATCTGGTACCCGATGTGGGAGAAGACATTGCCGGCGCGGTAAAAGCAATGAAGACCCAGCAAACGGCTTTGGTGGCTGAGTCACCCATCCCGAAGAATCCCGCCAAACGTCTGGCCGGGCAGTTGATGGGACGCTGGGTGACGGTCTTCGGTGCGGGCGTTTTGGCGCCGGTGGCCCGCCGCTGGAAAGGACAGCTCAACGAGGTGGCCAAGGCGGTGGCGAACTTCGAGTTCATCCCCGAAGCCGACCACAATACGCTGGCCGGGGTGCTGCATCCGGTGGAAGTGATCCCGCCGCACGTGATGACCCTGTTCCTGCGCGCGCCTTCCGACCACCCGCGCAACCGTCTGCGCCTGGACATTACCCGCAAGACCTACTTGCTCGAGGGCATGAACGTGGACAGTTACACTGCCAAAGGCAATTCACCCATCGCGCATATCTGGACGGCGCTGCATTTTGGGGATTACATGGCTTATTACCTCGCAATGGCTTATGGAGTTGACCCCACCCCCGTGAGCGCCCTGGAGAGTTTGAAAGCGTCCTTGAAAGAAGCGAAATAAAGATGTTTGGAAGTGACAGTCGCCTGGCAGGTGACTGTCACTTTTTGTGCTACTTATCGGCTATCGCCTACGGTCCAATACTCTAAAATAGAAATTGGGGGCCAGCGTAAAACACTGCCATTGCAAAGCTGAACCCGTTTTGTGGCGTACACTGGCCATCGTCCCATACGAGGGATGAAAAAAAACCAGATGAGAGCATGGTTCAAGCGTTATAATCAATTGACCTAAATCTCAAGGATAATTTATGCATATACTCGTTACCAATGACGATGGCGTCCAGGCCCCCGGCTTATTGGCGCTGGCGCAGGAAATGCGCAAACTTGGCGAAGTCACCATCTATGCGCCTGACAAGAACTGGTCGGCCTCGGGGCACGTTAAGACGATGGAGCGTCCCTTTCGTGTGCGCGAGACCAGGCTGGCGGATGGCTCTACCGCTTTCATGTCGGACGGCGCGCCTTCGGACTGTGTCGCGCTGGCCCTGCTCGGTCTGGTGCAAAATGTGGACCTGGTCATTTCCGGCATCAATCCCCATGCAAATATCGGCCACGATGTAACCTACTCCGGCACGGTGACGGCAGCCATGGAAGGCGTCATCGCTGGCGTGTATGGAATCGCCGTCTCGCTGGATTCACCCGATAACTTTGGCGAGCTTCTGGATTACTCCACGGCAGCGATCGTGGGGCGGCGCGTGGCGGAAAAAGTGCTGGAAGACGGGCTGCCTAAAGGGGTGCTGTTGAACGTCAATGTGCCCTATCTATTGGAATCTGAACTCAACGGCTACATGATCACCCGCCAGGGACTGCGCGTCTACCGCGACGCGTTGGACAAACGGGTTGACCCGCGCGGAAAACCGTATTATTGGATCGGCGGTGAAACCCCCACCGGCGTAGACGAGCCCGGAACGGACTTCGGCGCGCTGCGGGCGGGGCATGTCTCGATTACACCTCTGCAACTGGATCTGACCGCGCGCGAGGCGATGGAGACCCTGCAACGTTGGAACTGGCAACCGTGAACAATGAAACACTCGAATCCTACTGGCATAAATTCCTTTCGAAGCTGCCCTACGATTCCCCGTACCGGGACAAGACCTACATCTCCGAAGGCTGGGGCGACAGCCCTGAGATGGCTGACGAGCTGGGCGCGTTGATCGCGGTTGGCACGAAGACCGCCACCTGCTCCGCGCTCTGGGAGTGGCAGGCGGAGGGCGAATCGCCTCCTGAAACGGGATCAGTCACCATCGTCGTGGACGGACGCGGGGAGCCGTTATGCATCGTTGAGAATACCGAAGTCACCCTCCGCATGTACAACGAAGTGGACGCCGAGTTTGCCCGCGAAGAGGGCGAAGGCGACTTGTCCCTGGCATATTGGCGGGAGGCCCACCGGCAGTTCTTTTCCCGTTCCCTGTCCAAGATCGGCAGGGAGTTCAGCGAGGAGATGCCGCTCGTCTGTGAGCGGTTCCGGTTGATCTATAAATAGACCGTAGACAGTTGACCGTAGACCGTAAAAACGGTCTGCGGCCTAGCGCTCAAAAGGAACTTCTATGTCATCTACAATCTATACCGCCGACGAAACCCGCTACGACGATATGCGCTATAACCGTGTCGGGCGCAGCGGGCTGAAACTGCCCGCCATCTCGCTCGGCTTGTGGTACAACTTCGGCGGCGTGGACCCGCTCGAGAACGCGCGCGCCATGGCGCGTTACGCCTTCGACCGGGGGATCACGCACTTCGACCTGGGCAACAATTACGGTCCGCCGCCCGGCTCCGCCGAGACGACCTTTGGCCTGCTCCTGAAACAGGACTTTGCCCCTTACCGCGACGAGCTGATCATTTCCACCAAGGCCGGCTATGATATGTGGCCCGGCCCGTATGGCGAGTGGGGCTCGCGCAAATACCTCCTCGCCAGCCTGGACCAGTCCCTGCAGCGTATGGGGCTCGACTACGTGGACATCTTCTACAGCCACCGTCCCGACCCCGACACGCCGCTGGAGGAGACCATGGGCGCGCTCGATTCAGCCGTCCGGCAGGGGAAAGCGCTGTACGTCGGCCTCTCCAACTACGGTCCCGACCGGACGCGCGAAGCGGCCCGCATCCTGCGGGACCTGGGGACGCCCTGCCTGATCCACCAGCCGCGCTACAGCATGCTCGACCGCTGGGTGGAAGCAGGTCTATTAAACGTACTGGACGATGAGGGCATCGGCTGCATCGTCTTCTCGCCTCTCGCCCAGGGACAGCTGACCGACCGTTACCTGGAAGGCATCCCATCTGACGCGCGCGCCAGCAAAACCGAGCGTGTCTGGCTGACCCCCGACGATGTGAAAGCGAATCTCCCCAGGGTGGGCCAATTGAACGAGCTTGCCAGATCGCGCGGCCAATCGCTGGCCCAGATGGCGATCGCCTGGGTTCTGCGCAAACCGGTGGTGACCTCTGCGCTGATCGGCTCCAGCAGCGTGGAACAGCTCAAGGACAATCTTGCCACACTGGATAAACTTAGCTTTTCCGAAGATGAGTTGGATCAGATCGAAACTATCTTGAAGGAGTAGCAATGGGCTTTCTCAAAAAACTATTTGGCGGCGGAACCGCTTCATCAAGCTCTGACTTTTATACCTTCACCATCCGCTGTGACCGCTGCGGCGAGACCATCGAGGGAAAAGTTAGTGTGAACAATGACCTGAGCCTGGATGACGAAGGCCGATACCGCGTCCGAAAGGTGTTGATGGGCAGCGGACTCTGCTTCCAGCAAATCGAAGTTCAACTTAATTTCGATGCAGCGAAGCAATTGCAAGACAAGCAGATCAGCGGCGCAAAGTTTGTAGAATAGACGGGTGGCCGAGGACGGAAGACCGTTAAAGCCATAAGCGGTCTTCGGTCCACCGTCCTCAGTCTGATCGGAGGTTCATATGCGTTACACATCTCCCCCTAACTTGCATGCCTACCATTCAAAGGTCTGGGATCTTGTGCGCCAGATCCCGCATGGCAAAGTTGCCACCTACGGGCAGATCGCATTGATGATCCCCCCGCCGGCGGGCGTGGAGTTCGAGACCTACAAAGCCTTCGGCCCGCGCTGGGTGGGCAGTGCGATGGCAGCCTGCCCGGATGATGTGCCCTGGCAGCGGGTGATCAATTCGAAAGGCGAGATCAGTGAACGCCCTGGCGCGCAAAAACAAAAAGAATTGCTGCTGGAAGAAGGGGTGGTATTCAACGACAAGGGGCGCATCGATTTGAAAAAGTATGGCTGGAAAGGACCAGGAGACGAAACCGAGCCACGGCAAGAAACGTTGTTTTAACGAAGCAAATGAACAGGGATAATCTTTTTGTACTTGTCCACAGTCCCCTGGTCGGCCCGTCGTCCTGGAAACTGGTTGCCAGCAAGATGAAGAAGCGTGACATAAAGGGTATTGTCCCAATTTTGAGCAACAGGCCTGATTCAAACCAACCTTTTTGGATACAACATACTGAATCCGTTTTGCATGCGCTCGCCCATATCCCCGAGAGCCAACCTGTCACCCTGGTTGGTCACAGCGGCGCCGGACCGTTATTGCCTGCCATCCGCCAGTCGCTCGCAAACCCTGTTCACACCTATGTGTTTGTGGATGCAAGTGTTCCACGGGATGGCGCCAGCCGTCTCGATCTGATGAAGGCAGAGGATCTAGAGTGGGCAGAGCAATTCCAGCAGGAGTTAGAGCGCGGTAGCCGTTACCCGACCTGGGACTTCGATGACCTGAGCGAAGTCATCCCGGACGAGACACTGCGTAAGCAAATGATTGCTGAGATGCAGCCGCGCGCGTTACCCTTTTTCACGGAACCCATCCCAGTGTTCAGTGGCTGGCCGGACGCGCCCTGCGTTTATATCCGGTTCAGCGCGCCTTACCAAAGTGTAGCTGCCAGGGCGCAGGAAGATGGCTGGCCGGTATACGAACTGGAGGCAGGCCATTTCCACATGCTGGTCGATGAAGTAACCGTAACGGATTTGATTGTAGCGGCAACAAATAAGCTGGAGTGAAAACCATGCTTGAAGAAACTGGCGAGTAAAATTGATTGGCACAGGAGAATTTGTTTTAGAAGTGAAAAGGAGTAAATATGTTCCGGGTAAGTATGACCCTTATTGTTATCGCCCTGCTGGCAGGCTGCACCAGCGCACCAACCCCTCCTACCCAAACAATCCAACTGCCAACTGCCAGCATCGAGCCAACCGCCGGCGAGCCATCCGCGCCAACCGGATCTTCTGCAGAAACACCGGTCACTGAGCCGACGGCAGAAAGTCCGCTCTCCCCTTCGGAATATACGATTCAAGAATATCCGGTTCCGGCGGGATCACACCCGCATGACGTTGCGCCCGCTGCGGATGGGTCGGTCTGGTACACCGCGCAGCGCTCGGGCGAGCTGGGGCGGCTGGATCCGGCCACAGGCGAAACGCATCACATCCCGCTTGGGTCCGGGTCCGCGCCACATGGCGTGATCGCCGGTCCCGATGGCGCCGCGTGGATCACGGACAGCGGCTTGAATGCCATCGTACGGGTCGACTCACAGACAGAAGCGGTTCAGGTTTTCCCGTTGCCTGCCGGCAGTGGGTATGCCAACCTTAATACGGCCGTCTTCGACCGCGACGGTGTGCTCTGGTTCACGGGACAGAGCGGCATCTATGGCCGTCTCGATCCCTCAACGGGGGAGCTGCAGGTCTTCGACGCGCCGCGCGGGCGCGGTCCGTATGGCATCACGGCAACGCCCGACGGTGTGGTCTACTATGCCTCACTGGCTGGCAGCTATGTCGGCCGGATTGACGCGACGACAAACGACGTTTCGGTGTTGGAACCGCCCACGCCGGGCCAGGGCGCGCGGCGCGTCTGGTCTGATTCTAGAGGCAGGGTCTGGGTCAGCGAATGGGATGCGGGGCAGGTTGGGGTCTACGATCCGGCCGATGGGTCATGGCGTGAATGGATGCTGCCCGGGAACGGCCCGCGCGCCTATGCCGTTTACGTCGATGAGCAGGATATGGTCTGGTTGAGCGACTTCGGCGCGAATGCGCTCGTGCGCTTCGACCCTGCCCTCGAGCAGTTTACCGTTTACGAAATCCCCAGCCCGAACGCGCAGGTGCGCCAGATCCTGGGCAGACCCGGCGAAGTATGGGGAGCCGAGTCGGGAACTGACAAATTGATCGTGATCAGAACGGGTTCTCAGTAAAGTGAACTAGTGCGTCAACTCCACCACCAGTGTATCCAGGGCCAGGTCCAGCGTGACCTGGCCTGTTTTTGCCCCCTCGTCGATCTCCAACAGCCGGTGATAGATTTTCTCCAGTACGGGTAGCGTGAAGCTGCGCGCCTGTCCGGTCGTTTTTTCGGCCACGAACGGATGAACTCCCAGCGCCCGGGTCACATCTTCCTTGCTGCCATGCGCATCCAGCACTTCGCGCGCCAGCAGCAGCAGGCGGAACTGGCGGATGACCATCCCCCAGAACGAGAAGGCATCCTCATTCTCCAACAAACGATGTAACAGATGCTGGGCGGACTTGCCATCCCCGTTTGCCAGCGCGTCGACGAAATCGAAAATGCTCTCCTCCGCCGTGACGATGCTGACCGCTTCCACATCCTGGACCCTGACCTGCCTCTCCCAGTTGACGTAAGCCAGCAGTTTGGCGATCTCCTGCCCTGCCTGGCGGGTGTTCACGCCAACCATTTCAGCCAGCTTGGCAGCGGCGGCCGGTTCGATCTCACCGCCCTGGGATTTGGTCTCGTTGACGATCCAGCCGGTCATCTCCCATGGGCGCGGCAGCATAAAAGCCTGCGTTTTGACCAGCTTGTTATTCTTCGCGATCCATTTCACCAGCCAGTGTTTCTCTACCTCTTTGGGTTCGATCCCTTCGTAAAGAACCAGACGCGCTGTGTCAGGTACTTTTTCGATGAACTCTTCGAACTTCTTGCGCTCATTGGGTTTGCTATACTTCGCCGAAGGCTCGGACAGCAATACCAGGCGTTTGGGAGCCAAAAACGGCATTGCGTTGACGGCCATGTTCAGATCGTTCATGGTCATCGCGCGCGCGTCGAGGCGCGCCGTGTTCATTTCTGCGCTGGTCCGGTCGGGGAAATCAGACGCAAACTCTTTCAGGCGGCGTGCAATGGCGAATTCGTCGTTGCCGAAGAGGAAGTAAACGTTGGGCATAGATTTTGGAACCGCAGTCCCTTACGGGATGCGAAGAACGCGGAGTCCGCAGAGAAAAATCTTAAAATCTCTGCGCTCTTTGCGTGCTCCGCGGTTAATTCTTTGTAATTACACGATGGATGGCTACACCGCGTTTGCGCACGGGGACGATGTCTTCAACCTGTAAGTCGCCTAAATCAGCTTCGGTGGTATATTTTTCCTGCAGCTTCGGTCCCAGAGGCCGGCTGAGCGCATAACCAAGGATGCCGAACCCAATTGCAAAAGGCAGCAGCCAGAAACGGCGCCGGTTGGATTTGACACCGCTCATCGGGAACCAGGCCAACGTCCCGGACATGACCATGCTGGTGGCTAAATTCGTCCCACAGCCAGGATGGATAGCCAGCTTTCTTTCGCCAGCGCGTAAACGGGTCCAGGCTTCTGACACGGCAGCTTTTAAATCTTCTGTCGTGACGTTGCCAATCATGTAGAAACCGGTCGGGTTGGAATGCCCGGCCATATGCAGTTCGGGGTATTTCGCCGAGAGAATGTGAATGGTGGCGTGCTCGAGGGCGTGATTACGGCGAGTTGCCAGGATATGTGGTAAGTCTAAAATCATAAGTTGATTATACCCTGCCTCCCCATTTTCGCGAACTTCAGCAGAAATGGCTCTTTGGGACCTTTCGTAGTAAATATCCGGATTTGGGGGAGGGGCTGGGGGTCAGCCCTTTCCGTTTGTATTTGTCTCTAAAGCTTTATACGTATCCAATAAGCTGATTAAAATCTGGTCTGTATAGGTATGCATTTTACCCAGCATCTCTTCCCAGGCCTTGCCGGAAGGGATGTTGGCTTCGCTATATACTTTCATGACTGACTCGATCAACACACTGCGAAAAAACATAAAGGCGCGGGTGGCGTCTACATAGCTCAAGTTATAGCGGCGCGCGCGCGAAGCGTACTCGTATCCCACTGCAAAGGCTTCGGAAGCCGCATCTTCATTCGTAGAGGCCAGGTAGTTCATCAACCCCTGGAAAAGCGAACGGGCGCCCAAACGATACTGGGCGCGGGCATCGCTATCCAGTTTTTGGTACCAGCTTTCAGCCTCCAGCCGCCCTTCGGTGATCTGCATGCGCACGTTGCGGATCGCCGACTGCATCATATCTTCAGGGTGCACAGTGTGGGTTTCGCGAGCGGTCTGAGCCCAGAGCAGCACTTCGTCGCGCTTGTAGCGGCGATGCCCCCCCTGGGTACGATGGACAGGCAATAAACCCTTATCAGACCATAAGCGGACAGTGTTGGGATGCACTCCCAGCAGTTCAGCCGCTGCGCTCAAGGAAAGCCATTCGTTCATCAGCATCATTCCGCTGCCAGGGCCACTTTCTCAACGAAAGACGGTTCAGCAGCCTTGCGCTTGAATGCGGACACATCAATTCGCGCCAGCATCAACGCCGCGGCGGCCAGCATAACGGCTTCGATCGCGAACACCACCAAATACCCGCTCAAGGCCAGGCCTGTAGCCTGTGTCACCCCATCGCGGACGATCCCGCCGAGCAGCGATCCCGTCAACCTGCTCAGCGCGTTGGAGAAACCCCATGCGCCTATATACAGGCCGACGTTCCCAGCCACGGTCAGGTCGAACATAAGCGATAGATTGGCTACCGTAGAAAGCCCGGTACCGATGCCAAGCAGGCTGACGCCGCTATAGAAAGTTCCCAGGCTGCCCAGGAATCCGCTCAAGACGATCACGACAAATCCCGCCAGCGCGCCGAGGTTACCAACCTGCGCCACAACGCGCTTATGCACGCGTCCCTCCAACAGGCCGGCGATGATAATGGCAACCAGCACGAACGTCCCCCAAATCGAGGTGATGCGCGTTGTCTCTGTCACGGTCATGCCAAAAGCTTCGGCGCCAAAGGGCTCAAGCAGAACATCTTGCCCGAGCAAGGCGGCCAGGAGTAAAAGCAGGTAGATGAAGAAAGTTTTAGCAACCGGATTATCAAAGATAGCAGACATCATTTGTTTGACGGTATAGGTTTCGGCCCCGGCTTTGACGGAATCAATTTTGGTGCGCGATTCCAGCCGGAGCAGGCCGAGCAGGCCCAGGGCCAGGGCAGAGGCGCCCACCACCTCAAAGGCCCGGATCATAGCTTCAGGGGTGTAAGGGTCCACCATATGGCTGATGCCAATCGCTGTCCCAATGATGCTGACGATCATCATGAACCACATGATCGCGATGGTCTTGCCGCGCCCCTCCTCACCGGAGATTTCGGATGCCAGCGAAAGATACGAAACGCTGGAAAGATTATAGCCCATGCCCCAGGCCCCGAAAGCGAAGATGCCCGCCAGGATACCCAGGCTCAGGTTTTCGGACATCAGAAAGGCAACCCGGGGTGAGACGATCACGCCCAGCACGCACAGGATGAGCCCAACCAGGATATAGGGTGTACGCCGTAATCCGAAAATCGGATGACGGTCGGAGTAAGAACCGATAGCAACTTGGATGGGGGAAAATAAATACGGCAGAGAGGCCAGCAATGCAACCAGCGTGGCCGAGATGGCTAACTCTTTGATCATGACGCGGTTGAGCGTGCTGTTGATCGGAACGAGCGTCATGGCGACAGCTACATGGATGAGACCAAGTTGGAGGCGTTTACGGAGCATAGGTGACATCTGCAAAATATATCCTTGCGAAGGCCAACCCGGCCGGATTGCTGGCACAGGCTATCCCGACAGATTATCCTTCGCAAGATTATTTTATGGTGAGATTCAGGTGCGTCAATGTAGATTTAGATAGAATTTTATCAGGGAAAAATAAGAGTAACTTAAAAACAAATCGGCCCTGGAACGCGCTCCCTTCGTTCCAGGGCCGACCACGTGGGTTCCCTGCTTTTCCAAGCCCCACCCACATGCCGCATGGCTGCCTTCAAGTTCTGACCATCTTTTTTCATAGACCCCTTTGGAGAACCATCAAGCAGTTTTGATCTTTTTCTATACATTTAGTTGCCCCATGCAGCAAAAAAGGGTTTCAGGAATTTACTTGTGCCGCAACTTCCTTGATCTGTATTGTATCCTGCTAAATTCCAAAGTGTAAAATTAATTCCGACCCTACAATTATTTTTTATTGCGGTGCTGGTTTTTCTCCTTTGTCATATTTTGCGCTGTCTGCAAAATTTCATGGGCAGACTGCAAAGTAGCTTCACCAACCTGTCCCAACATCTGGGCCAGTTCGAGCAGGCGGGGTTCGCCGTTTAGCGGCTCCACGCGGGTCAAGGTGCGGTTATCCTGCACCAGCTTTTGCACCTGGTAATGCTGGTCGCCAAATGCTGCCAGTTGCGGCAGGTGGGTAACGCAGAACACCTGGTGGTTGCGGGCCAGGTTCCACAACTTCTGGCCGACGACCAATCCTACGCGCCCGCCGATGCCCTGGTCGATTTCATCGAAGATCAGGCTGGGGACTTCGTCTGCGCGGGCCAGCACGTTCTTCAAAGCCAGCATCAGGCGGGAGGTCTCACCGCCGGAAGCGATCTTGGCCAGCGGTTTCAGCCCTTCGCCGGGATTGGGAGCCACCAGGAATTCCACCTTATCGTACCCGTTATGGTCAAACGCCAGGCAGTTCCCATTAGCGGCGGGGATACCATCCGGCGCGGGTTTGGTCTGGAAGTCGACTGAAAAGTGTGCTTCAGCCATGCGCAAGTCGTCAAGCTCTGTCTCGATCCCTTTGCCAAGAGCAGCGGCAGCCTGCTGGCGTTTTTGAGAGAGTGCACCGCCTTTTCCGGCCAATTTTTTGAGCAAATTAGCCTCTTCGGCTTCGAGTTCCTCAATCCGTTCCGTTGCCTGGCTGATATTTTCCAACTGCGCGCGGGCATCCGCACCTGAGGCGATCACCTTTTCAATCGAGCCGCCATACTTGCGTGACAGGCTGAAGATCAAATCGAGCCGCTCCTCCACTTCTTCCAGCCGCTTGGGATTGAACTCAATCTCTTCCAGATAATCGCGTAAACCCCGGGCCAGATCCGCTAGAGACTCTTCCAGGCCGGTAGCCTGTTCAGAAAGCTCAGCGTGCTGCGGGTCGATTTTGACCAATCCCAACATGGCCTGGGCGGCCTGCCCCACCAGGTCACTGGCGGCAGGCGATTCGGGTGTTCCCTCGTCGAGCGCGGCCAGAGCTTGTTGCACATACTCCGCCAGCGATTCAGCATTGGCCAGGCGGTCGCGCTCTTGCTTTAGATCCGCATCCTCGCCAGGTTTGAGATTTGCGGCTTCAATTTCATCGGCCTGGTAAGTCAAAAAGTCGATCCGCCGTTCGGCATCCGACTGTGTCTGGCGTAAGTCCTTCAGCTCACGGCGCACAGCCAGGAGTTTATGGTAGGTTTGACGGTAATCATCCAGAGCATCGCCAACGTCTGCGAAACGGTCCAGCAGGCCCAGGTGCGCGCGCGTATCGAGCAGGGAGAGATGTTCCGACTGGCCGTGGATGTCCACCAGCAGCGCTCCCAGTTCCTTAAGTAGGGACACGTTCACCGTCCGGCCGTTGACGCGGGCAATGCTGCGCCCCTCGCGGCGGACTTCGCGCGAGAGGGTGACATAGTTCTCATCGTCCAGCAATTCTTCCCGCTTCAGGATCTCGTGCAGCGCTTCTTTTTCCGGACCCCCAAGGCTGAACACACCTTCGACGAAGGCATGCTCGGACTCTGCCCGGATAACGGCCATCTCGGCGCGCCCGCCGATCAGCATGGTGACCGCATCAAGAATGATAGACTTGCCCGCGCCGGTCTCCCCGGTCAGGATGATCAGGCCGGGACCGAAGTTAAGCTCGAGCCTGTCA
This sequence comes from Anaerolineales bacterium, assembly GCA_011389535.1. Classification (GTDB taxonomy): domain Bacteria; phylum Chloroflexota; class Anaerolineae; order Anaerolineales; family Villigracilaceae; genus JAABUE01. The sequence continues at coordinate 14,106 of JAABUE010000011.1, read as the reverse complement.
ATAATCGCAAAATTTTTGATGCGCAATTCTGTTAACATAGATTATTTTGTCAATCGAATGCCGGAAAACTGGGAATAGACGACTGGGACGGTTATGAATAGATAAATAACGATCCAAATCAATGGCAGGAGTGACCAGATGGAAAACCCCTCCGCACCGTAGAAATTCATAAAGAGGATCAGCGAGCTGATTTCAGAAACGATTGCTGGAATAGCGCCAAAAACCAAGCCTCCAGAAATCGTCATGAACAGAGCACGGGAACGACGACGGCGTAAAACAGCCAGGAGAATACGCGCAATAAGCCTCCCGGCGGCGGGAGCAACTATCAGGATGATCAATCCGAAAAAGAAACCACTTATCAACGTAACGATAAAAGCTGCTACAGCAGACAAAATGGCAGACAAGACAAAACCGATGACATAGTCATACCAGACCGCCGTATCGAACTTCTTTTGATGGGAACGGACACACTCTTTACAGGAATAACCGGTCGGCGTGCGCACTGCGCAGGACGCACATATCGGTCTTTCACAAACCTTGCAGCGCAGGCTGGTCTCACGGTCTGGATGAACGTAGCAGTACAAGGTGATGGTCTCTTCGGTCATCGAGTCATTCCTATAGCGGGGTTTTGGTTCATGTGTGCGGTCAGGTTGCGGTAGAAGTAACCTGCGTCCCCAAAACGGACGAATTTGGCGGTATAGCCCGCGGTGCGGATGTCCACACGGTCGTCTTCGGCCAAGCCGGTCGGGATCGCGCCGTCTACGCTGAGAACTGTGTTTTCACTCCTCACGTGGATGCTAACAGCGGATCCCTCCGCCAGCACGACAGCCCGGTCTACGGACAGGTGCGGCGCGATCGGAACGATCAAAATGTTGCGCAGCTCCGGCGGCAGGATCGGTCCCCCGGCGGCCAGCGCGTAAGCGGTGGAGCCGGTCGGCGTGGCGGCGATGAGGCCATCGGCAATATAGGTGGTAAGCAAGTGGCCGTCGGCGATGGCAGCCAGCTTGACCGGGCGCAGGTACTGCCCGCGCCCGACGACCGCCTCGTTCAGCGCGTGCCAGGATCCAAGCACATCGCCCGCGCGAAAATGTTCCACGCGCAGCATCATCCGGTTTTCGATCCAGGCTTCGCCTTTGAACAGGCGCTCCAGCATATCGCGCCACTCTTTCTGTTGCACCTGGATCAGGAATCCCAGGCGCCCCAGGTTGATGCCGAGAATAGGGACACCATACGGAGCGCATAAATGTCCTGCCCGTAACATCGTGCCGTCTCCGCCGACAGCAATAAGCATATCAAAGTCACCATTTTTGGTGCGTTTGCGCAGGTCTTCTTCATACAGCGACCCGCAGCTGGATTCCAGCCCTCTTTCAGTCAAATAATTAGAAATAGCTTCCGCCTCCGCAAACGCGGCTGGCATTTTGGGATAGGCGGTCACGACCAGGCGTTTCGGGAGAAAAGGGTCGGGCATAATATATTAATTATACCTGTTGGTGAGAGGATTTATACCAAACTCTGGTCGCAAAGGTCCCTGAACCCGCACCGGGCGCAACGAGAGGCCTGATCGTGCGAGCGATCGACACTGTTCTTGATCTCATCACGGCGCATTTCGGCCAAGAGCTCCATCAGGGCAGTCTCCAGCTCGGGAGTGTAATCGATGGCAAAGTCGCGGTCGTTGTAGTGGATGATGCCGTAGGGCGGGCGTTTGCCATACGTCTTCTCGACCAGCAGACAATAAGAAGCCAGCTGGAAGATATGTGAGTCATAGGGCGAGTCGGGAGCGCGTCCAGACTTGACCTCCACCGGGATGACAGTCCCATGATTGCGGACGAGGTAATCAGGCTTGCCGGTCAACTTGAGCGGCGAATAGTAAAGCGGGCGTTCTACCACTCCCCAGCCGCCTGTGTCGGTATAGATGACCCGTCCGCCGGGAAGCCCCGCCTCGCGGCGCTGCACCCCCGATTGCCAGAAGAAAATCAGAGCCAGGATAAAAAGGAAAAGGATGAGAAAGAGCACAATTGTCAGCAATCAATGATAAGTGGTAAGTGGTAAGTGATGAGTGTTCAGTAGCCAGCGCTGTTAGCAATTTTTTTTGCCGCACTTTTTTACGAACCGGAAATGGTGAAAACAAACCCTTGTGAAAGTTCTCTTGAAAATTACTTTTCGCAAGGGTTCACGCTAAACCTAAACTAGAGCAACTGCGTGGTGCAGTAGGCCACCAGCATAACCAACGCCAGCAACAACAGCAGGAAGCCGAATGTGCGCATCAGTCCAGCGGCAAGCACTTTGCGCCCGTGCACACGGTGCAGTGTGGTCCCGCTGGCGAGCTCGGTCTGGTTCTGAGATTCAAATCCCTGTTTACGGTACCACCAGGCACGGCGGCAGTACAGGTAATTTCCGATCTCGAATGAGCGGATAACTCGCATATGCGAAGTATAGCACATTTATTCTAACCATTAAGACCTGACAGGTCTCTTCCTGTCGTATAATCGGCGCATGTCCGAATTCCGCTTTTTCCACCCGGTTGAAGTCCGTTACGGTGACCTGGACCCGCAGGGACACCTGAACAACGCCAAGTACCTGACTTATTTCGAGACGGCGCGCATCAATTATTTTGTCCATCTGGGGCTTTTCACGCCGGGGCATTCCTTTATGGATATTGGCGTCATTCTGGCAGACGCGCGCGTTACCTTTCATGCGCCTGTGGAATACGGGACACCCGTCAAAGTTGGGGTGCGTACCAGCAGGCTGGGCAACAAGTCCATGACCGTGGAGCAAAATATTGTCCATGCTGAGACGGGTGAAGTGCTGGCTTCCGGACAAGTGATACTGGTCGCTTTTGACTACCATACCAACAAGACCCTGCGTGTCCCGGATGTGATGCGGGAGAAGATTTCAACGTTCGAGGGTTTAGAAGTCCAACAAGTCTAAAAAAACTAATACGTCTAACAAGACTGACATGTCGGACCTGTCAGACCAGGAGACCTAATGCCATTACCGACTATTGATAGCGAATATTTGACCAGGTTTCTGGTTGACCTTTTGAACATCCCTTCTCCGACTGGTCTCACCGAAGATGCCATTGCCTTTGTCGAGCAGGAACTCTCGGCCTATCCCCAGCTCAAGCTCAGCCGCACGCGCAAGGGCGCGCTGGTGGCGGTTTGGGAAGGCGCTACCAGCGATGCCCCTCACGCGCTGACCGCTCACGTGGATACGCTTGGTGCGATGGTCAAGGAGATTAAGGGCAACGGGCGGCTGTCGATCACCCGCATCGGTGGCTTGCTGCTGCCGGCTGTTGAAACCGAGGGCTGCTGGGTGCATTCCAGCAAAAGGGAAAAAATCCGCGGCTCGCTGCTGGTCAACACCGCCTCCGCGCATGTTCACGGACAAAAGTCGTTAGAGACCAAACGGGACGAAGATGGGATGGAAATCCGCCTGGATGCGCGGGTTTCAAATGTAGATGAGGTAAAAGACCTGGGAATTCAGGTGGGCGATTTCGTTTCCTTCGACCCGCGCGTGGAGCTAACCGATGACTTCATCCGCTCGCGCTTTCTGGACGACAAGGCCTGTGTGGCCGCTATCGCAGCCGCGATCAAGTCCCTGGCCGACTCCGGGGTAACGCCCGCGCAGACTACCTATTTCCATATCAGCAACTACGAGGAAGTAGGGCACGGTGCTTCGGCGGGCATCCCTGCGGAAGTCACCGAACTGGTGACCGTTGACATGGCCGCCGTCGGCCCCGGCCAGGAATCGGACGAGTTCCACGCCACCCTGTGCGTCAAAGACAGCGGCGGTCCGTACCATCATGGCCTGTCGAACAAACTGCGGGCGCTGGCCGATGAGCACGAAATTCCCTATAAAGTGGATATCTATCCCTACTACGGCTCGGATGGCGAAGCCTTCTGGCGCGCCGGCGGGGACGTGGCCGTGGCGTTGATCGGCCCCGGCGTGGACGCATCCCACAACTACGAGCGGACCCACATTGAAGCGCTGGAAGCGACCACGAACTGGATTTTGGCATATTTGCTAACCTGATGTCATTGCGAACGAGCGTTCCCCAGCGAGTGAAGCAATCTCCACTTAGGCGGTAAACCATCCCCATTGGTTTTATCCAATTAACTGGAGATTGCTTCGCCAAAGAACGGCTCGCAATGACAGTTTGAAAACAGGAGGAGAGATGAAATTTGATGCTGCGTTAGCTCCGATGCACCTGAGCGACGTCCCGGCGGTGGCGAAGGCTGCTGAAGAGCTGGGTTTCGATGCCCTGTGGACATCCGAGACCCAGCACAACCCGTTCCTGCCCTGCGCATTGATCGCCGAGCACTCGCAGAAAATGGAGATCGGCACCGCCATCGCGGTCTCGTTTGCGCGCTCCCCCGCGGACCTGGCCTACACCGCCTGGGACTTGGCGGCGCAGTCCGGGGGCAGGTTCATTCTGGGGCTTGGCACGCAGGTCAAGGGTCACATCGAGAAGCGTTTCGGTATGCCCTGGCCAGAGTCACCCGTCAACAAGCTGCGCGAACAGATCCAGGTTATCCGCGCCTTCTGGGACTGCTGGCAGAACGGCACCAAGCTCAGCTTTAATGGCGAGTACTACAAGATCCGGCTGATGACCCCGTTCTTTAATCCGGGGCCGCTGCCCCCCTCTTCCCGCGGGAGAGGGGCCGGGGGTGAGGGCTTCATTCCCATCTACATCGCCGGGGTCAACACAGGACTGGCCCGCCTGGCTGGCGAGCTCTGTGACGGGTTCCACGTCCATCCGCTGAACAGCCCCAAATATCTGCGCGAGGTGATTCTCCCTGCCATCGAGGAAGGCGCGTCGAAGGCAGGGCGTTCCTGCGCGGACGTGTCGGTCTCGGTGACGGCCTTTGTCGCCACTTCGCCGGAAGAAGAGAACTTCGCCCGGGCGCAGATCTCGTTCTATGCCTCCACGCCCTCCTACCGGCCGGTGTTCGCCCTGCATGGCTGGGAGCAGGTGGCCGAAAAGCTCTCCGCACACGCCGCCAAAGGCGAATGGGCCGAGATGTTCGGGCTGGTCACGGACGAGATATTGGGTACCTTCTGCCTGGTCACCGACGCGGACTCACTGCCCGTGAAATTGCAAGAGCGCTATGAAGGAATTGCTGACCGGCTGACGCTGTATACACCTTTCATGCCGGGCGAGAAGGATGAGTACTGGAAGAAGTTTGTAGATGCATTTTAAATTTTATGCTCCCGGCGGCGGGGAAAGTGCCCAAAGGGTACGCCGCCTCGAGCGTATTAAACAAATCCTGTTCATCTCTGTTTACTTGTGCCCGAAAGGGTATCCCCGGTGAATCCATGAACTTCAACGACTACCAACAAAAATCCCGCAAGACCGCCAAATACCCCGCCATCGGGCATCCGGTCATTTACCCGACCCTCGGGCTGGTCAACGAGGCCGGGGAGGTGGCAGGCAAGATCAAGAAGGTTTTCCGCGACAAAGAGGGGGAGATCAGCGAGGAGACCAGGTCCGCGCTCAAGGCCGAATTAGGCGATGTTTTATGGTATATTGCCCAGGTATGCACTGAACTCGACCTGTCGATGGACGAGGTGGCCGAGTACAACCTATCTAAGCTTTACGACCGCCTCGAGCGGGGTAAGATTCGAGGGGATGGGGATGACAGATAGATAAAGCGTAGTCCCTTGCGGGTCGATACGTGCGTGGAGCGCGCAAAGTTTCAAACTTTTTCTCCGCAGAAATTTGTTCAAACTTTCACGGTGGTAAGGAAATTCTAACCTTTTTCCTACCTTGACTCCCCTTGCTTTTTGGTACAATGAAACTTGACAGTTCCTGTCTGTATTGAAGTAGGAGTATAAACAAAATGGCTGGTATGGAACGCTTTACACAGCGAGCACGGCGGGTACTCAGTTTGGCCCATCAAGAGGCCGAACGCTCCCGCCAGAATAAAATTGGCACTGAACACCTTTTACTTGGTTTAATGGAAGAGGAAGGTGGCGTCGCTGGGCGCGTTCTGCGCGAACTGGGCATGGACTCAGACCGCATGCGCGAGATGGTCGAACGGGTTGCAGGCTCGGGGGGCTATGTGGGGGGCAAAATCGAGCTCGCGCCTGAGACGCAACAAGTGCTCGAGCAGGCCGTCGAAGAGGCTCGTCGACTCGGTCATCACTATATTGGGACCGAACACATCCTGCTGGGGTTAGTCGGGGGAGAAGGCACGGCCATGGACGTGTTGCGCAAGCTGGGCGTTACCTCCGACCAGATCCGCCGCCAGACCCGTCGCGTGCTTAACGAGACAACCTCATCCCCAACTTCCTCCGCATCCGGCAGGCGCGAGGCCACCAAACCACCGGCCGGGCAGAAATCCCCGCTGGTGGACCAACTGGCCACCGACCTGACCGCTCTTGCGGAAGAAAAGAAACTTGATCCCGTCATCGGTCGTCAGATGGAGATCGAACGGGTAATCCAGGTCCTGGCAAGACGGACCAAGAACAACCCCGCGCTGATCGGCGAACCCGGCGTCGGCAAGACCGCCATCGTCGAAGGACTCGCCCAGCGCATTGTCGAGGGCGATGTGCCTGCTCCCCTTATGAACAAACGCGTCCTGCAACTGGACGTTGGATCCCTGGTAGCCGGCACCATGTACCGCGGCCAGTTCGAAGAGCGCCTCAAACGCGTCATCGACGAGCTCAAACAATCCGGTGCAGTCCTGTTCATCGACGAAGTCCACATGCTGGTGGGCGCCGGCGCTGCCGGTTCCTCCGTGGACGCTGCCAATATCCTCAAGCCGGCGCTCTCGCGCGGCGAATTGCAGGTCATTGGCGCCACCACGCTCGATGAATATCGCAAACATATCGAATCAGACGCGGCATTAGAACGCCGCTTCCAGTCCGTTCTGGTGGAGGAACCCTCCGAGGACGAGACAATCGAAATCCTGCGCGGCATCCGCGGCGCATACGAGGAGCACCATCACCTGGTGATCTCGGACGAGGCTCTCGAAGCGGCCACCCACCTTTCGTCCCGCTATGTGACCGAACGATTCCTGCCCGATAAGGCCATCGACCTGATCGATGAGTCTTCTTCGCGCGTGCGCATGTACAAGAGTCCCGCCGCCAAAGAGGCCAAGGACCTCTTCAGCCAGCTGCGCGAAGTGCGCCAGAACCGCAGCCTGGCTCTCGAAGACGGCAGCATGGAAGACGTCAAAGAGTGGGAAGAGAAAGAGCTCGAACTACAGGATGACCTGGAGCGATTGCGCACCGGCTGGGACCGGGCCAGCAGCCCCGTGGTCTCGGCGGAAGACATCGCCGAAGTGATCTCCATGTGGACCGGTGTCCCGCTCATGCAGCTGGCCGAAGAAGAGAGCGAGCGCCTGCTGAAGATGGAAGAAGAACTACAAGAGTCCATCGTCGGCCAGGAGAAAGCCATTGACACCATTTCCCGCGCTGTACGGCGCGCGCGCGCCGGTCTCAAAGATCCGCGCCGCCCGATCGGTTCGTTCATTTTCCTTGGCCCAACCGGCGTCGGCAAGACCGAGTTGACCAAGTCCCTGGCCAAGTTCATGTTCGGCAGCGAGGATGCGGCGATCCAACTCGACATGTCCGAATTCATGGAACGGCACACAGCCTCCCGCCTGGTTGGAGCGCCTCCCGGATACATCGGTTACGAGGACGCCGGTCAGTTGACGGAAGCGCTGCGCCGCCGCCCGTACTCCATCATTGTTTTCGATGAAGTAGAGAAGGCCCATCCTGAAGTGCACAACATGTTGCTGCAAATCATGGAAGAAGGCCATCTCTCGGATGCCCGCGGACGCAAGGTGGACTTCCGCAACTCGATCATCGTCATGACCTCCAACATCGGCGCGGATGTGATCAAAAAGAATAGTGCACTTGGCTTCCAGTTGAAACGTGACGAAGTAAGCGAAGAGCGCCTGTCTTACGAAGAGATGCGCAAAAAGCTGACCGAGTCGCTCAAGAAGGTCTTCCGGCCTGAATTCATCAACCGTGTGGACAGCATAGTAGTCTTCCGCGCCCTGAACAAGGAAGATATCCAGAACATTGTCAAGCTCGAACTGGATAAGGTTTCAGGACGCTTACTAGAGCATGCCCTGACCCTGACGGCCTCAGAAGAAGCACTCGCCCTGCTGGCGGATATGGGGTATGACGCCGAATTTGGCGCTCGGCCGCTCCGCAGAATCATCCAGCAAAAGGTGGAAGATCCGCTATCCGACCTCGTGTTGGCCGGTGAGTTTGGCGAAGGCGCCTCCGTCCTGGTTGATGTGAACGAAGAGAGCGAGATCATCCTGACACGCTCGGAAGAGAAGAAGAAAGAAAAAGCAGCCGCGCCTGCGGCATAAATAGAAATACACGATATAAACCTGACAGGTTTTTGGAAACCTGTCAGGTTTTTTTATTTAAACCGCATCCGGCAACTCTTCCTCCATATTCCGCACGCGGGGATTTAAAGCGGTCGAGACAGTTAAAACGACGATGAACAGCCCCATCAGGAAGATCAACAGCCCCATTCCCCGGCTCGGCCCTATCCCAAATATCTGACCGAAAGAAGCTGCCAGCGAACCGTTTACGCTCAGCAACGGCTTAAATACCTTATCTGAGAGCGGACCGGCTGTCAGATATGCCAGCGGGATCATGGAGCGCGCCAGCATCCGGCGGATGGAGAACACGCGCCCCTGGATTTCTGGCGGCACCTTGCGCTGCCAGATGGCCTGGTCCGAGCCGTTGACAAGCGGGAAAGGCAGGTAATAGAAAAAAGTCGCCAGCGCAATCAGCGGGATGCTTTGGAACAGGCCGACTCCCATGATCGCGAAACCCGCCAGTGTTTTGAAAACCAAGACGCCGTAAATCCGTTTCTTCGGGCCTCCCCAGGCGGTCATCAGCAACGTACCAACCAGCATCCCCAGACCACCGGTCGAGATCACAGTTCCCAACACGGTCGGCGAGCTGAGCTCGAGCAGCATGGGCGGCATGAGCGTATCGGTCATCAGGTTGGCGTAATTACCCAGACCGAAAAGGACCATCAGGCTTAAAAATCCGGCCCGGGCTGAGATGAACTGCCAGCCGAGGGCCATATCTTTCCACAGGGAGGTTTGTGTACCTGGATCCTTTTTTGCCAGGGCAGGCCTGGGAATCCGCACAGCCAGGACGATGGTGACTGCAATAAAGAAAGTCGCCAGGTCAATGACCATCACGCCAACAATACCGGCATTTTCAAGCAGCCAGCCGGCCAGGATGGGCGACAGTAAATAGCTGGAAGTTACCTCCAGTTGCATAATACCATTCGCGCGCCCAAGCTGGTCCTTGGGAACCAGCATGCTGACCGAGGCCGTATAGGCTGGCACCTGTAAAGCGCGAAAGATCGAATTGAATCCCATGATCACCAGGATATGCCAGATCTCAAGCCAGCCACTCTGGATCAGCACCAGCAGCAGGCCGGTACATAGGGCAGCGCCGCTATCGGCAGCAATCATCACCCTCCGGCGGTCCCAGCGATCGACCAGGGCACCTGCCAGCGGCGCAAACAGCAAGGAGGGCAGCACGGTGAACAACAGGATTAGCGAAAACAGGGTGGTCGAGCGGGTTTCCTGGTACACCCAGGCGCCGAGGGCAAAACCGGTCAGGGCTGACCCGGTCACGGATACGATCTGTCCTAGTGCTACTAGGACAAAGGTGGTCATTCCCTGCGGAGTTTTAGGATTGTCCATAAGCACACCCGTAGCGAAGCTGAGAAATATGGTGATTACCCACGTCTTAGAGAATTATACAACCCCATATGTGAAATGTTTAATACTTTTGTAATCCATCTCTGGTAATATCTATGGAACTGGTGCGTCAAAGATGGTGAGAAAGGAGCATTCTTATGGGTACACAAGTAGCAACACTAGCAGGCGGCTGTTTCTGGTGCCTGGAGGCTGTATTCGATGAGGTCAAAGGCGTACAGTCGGTTGAATCCGGCTACGCGGGCGGGCACGTGGAAAATCCCAGTTATAAGGCCGTTTGCACCGGCATGACCGGTCATGCGGAGGTCATACGGGTCACGTTCGACGATGATGTCGTCTCCTACCGTGACCTGTTGAACGTTTTCTTCGGGATCCACGATCCCACCACGCTTAACCGCCAGGGTGCGGACGTGGGCACGCAGTACCGCTCGGCGATCTTCTATCATGACGAGAAACAGAAGAATATTGCTGAAGAGGTCATTAAAGACCTGGAAACGCAGAAAATCTGGGATAAGCCCATCGTCACCACGCTGGAGAAAATGGAGGTGTTCTACGTGGCTGAGGATTACCACCAGGAATATTTCGCCAACAACCCCTACCAGCCATACTGTGCGGCTGTCGTGGCACCCAAGGTTGCGAAGTTCCGCAAACACTACATGGATATGCTGAAGAAAGAACAGCCGGCGTAGTAACGGCTTTAGCCGTCAATAAGCGACTGAAGTCGCTACTACGTAATTTTCTAACTTTGTTATACTGTGGAAGCGATTCGGTGAGTCGCTTCCACTTCTTTAGATGTTATGACAACGAACCTATTGAAAACCACGCCAGATACTCTTCCAATCCCGGCCCTTTGGGTGCGGGAACTACCCGTTTACGGGGAGGTGATCCTGTCACCCATGGACGGCGTGTCCGACTGGCCCTTCCGCTCGCTGTGCCGCGCTTTGGGCTCGGCGATGTCGTACACCGAATTCGTCCGCGCAGAAGACGTGTTACAGGGACGCAAATCGGTCGACAAGCGGCTGACGTTCGAGCCTTCTGAGCGACCGGTCGTATTCCAGATCTACGGCGATGACCCGGATCAGATCGTGGAGGCCGCGCTTCGCATCCAGGATTGGGGACCGGACGCTATTGACCTGAACATGGGCTGCCCGGCGAAATCTGTCGCCAACCGCGGAGCTGGTGTGGGCATGATGCGCACGCCGCTCAAGATCGCGCGGACTTTCCGCAGGCTGACCGCCGCGCTCGATATCCCGGTCACGGGCAAGATGCGCCTAGGCTGGGATAGCTGCCAGTCTTACAAACTTATCGCGCGCATCGTGGAAGAAAACGGCGGCGCGCTGGTCGCCATCCACGGGCGGACGAAGGAGCAGGGCTACGGCGGATTCGCCAACTGGGACGCGATTGCCGAAGTCAAGGCGGCGGTCAGCATCCCGGTGATTGGGAATGGGGATGTCAGAACGGTGGCGGATATCAAACGGATGCAAGCCTATACCGGCTGCGAAGCGGTGATGGTCGGGCGCGGGGCGATGGCCAACCCGTGGATCTTCTCCGGCCTTGACCGGGAAGAGGTATCGCCGGAAGAGGTCCGCCGGTTCATGCGCGAGCATTTGGGACGAAGCATCGAATTCTACGGGGAAGAAGATGGGCAGCGCCTGTTCCGAAAATACGTGGCGCAGTATTTGATGATGAAGAACCTGACCCGGGAGGAGCGGCGGGACATCCTCAGCAAAAAGCCGCGCGAGGAATTCTTGACGCTCCTGGATGAAGTCGCACAAACCCTGGCTGAAATCAGAACATAAATTCTGTTATACTGTAATCATTGAACCTAACCCCCGCCTTCGGCACCCCCTTCCCTAATAGGGAAGGGGGCAGGGGGTTAGGTTAAGGTGAATCAATGGCAAAAACTCACACCCGTTATGTCTGCCAGCAGTGCGGACGCGTATCAGCCAGTTACATGGGTAAATGCCCGCAGTGCGGCGCGTTCAACAGCATGGTGGGAGAAGTCGTCCATGAGGAAAAGGTTTCCACCAAAAAAGCCGCCGTACGCGGCCTGAGCGGGCGTTCCGAACCGCGACCGATCGGGCAGGTTGGAGGGGATGCGGAAGATCGCATTCATGTGCCAATTGGCGAGTTTGCGCGCGTGCTGGGCGGAGGGATCGTGCCCGGCTCCATCGTGCTGGTAGGCGGCGACCCCGGCATCGGCAAGTCCACGCTGATGCTGCAGATGGCGATGGTAATGTCGGGAGAACAAAAGGTGTTGTACGTTTCGGGCGAAGAGTCCGAGCGACAGATCAAGATGCGGGCGATGCGTCTGCTTCAACGTGATGCAGGGTTGGACGCCCCCTTCGGGGATAATAGCCGTTCGCCTTTGCCAGATAACCTTTTACTGGTCACGGAAACCAATTTGGAAACCATCTTCAACCACGTCCGCGAAGTGGCGCCGACCATGTTGATCATCGACTCGATCCAGACCATGTACCTCTCCGATCTGGATTCTTCAGCCGGTTCGGTCTCACAGGTGCGCGAGTGCTCGTCGCAGCTACGCGAACTGGCCAAGACCAGCGGGATCTCGGTCTTCATCATCGGGCACGTAACCAAGGAAGGCACCATCGCAGGCCCGCGCGTGCTGGAGCATATCGTGGATACGGTCCTGTACCTGGAAGGCGACCGCTTCCAGGCCTACCGGCTGCTGCGTTCGGTCAAGAACCGCTTCGGGGCAACGGCGGAAGTGGGCGTGTTCGAGATGCGCGGCAGCGGCTTGAGCGAAGTGGTCAACCCTTCTGAGGCTTTTCTGGCCGAACGGATGGTCAATGCGCCGGGTTCGGCCATAGCGGTGACGATGGAAGGCACGCGCCCGCTGCTGGTGGAAGTCCAGGGGCTGACCAGCCCGACCCAGTTCGGTAACGCCCGGCGCACCCCCAACGGGGTGGACTTCAACCGTCTTTTGTTGATCGCAGCCGTGTTGACGCGGCGCGTCGGCATCAAACTGGGTGAACAGGATATTTTCGTCAACGTGGTCAGCGGCCTGAAAGTGGACGAGCCTGCCGCCGATCTGGCGATTGCGGCCGCGATCGCTTCTTCGTGGAGGGACGTACCCATCCGCGCGGAGGCGGTGTTGATCGGGGAAGTTGGCCTGGCGGGCGAACTGCGCATGCCGGGACAGATGCAAATCCGTTTGCGCGAAGCTGCCAAGCTGGGATTCAAGTCCGCAATTGTGCCCAAGGCTATCCGCAGGGTGGACGATTGGCCGAAGAACATCGAAATCATCCAGGCGCGCTCGCTCAATCAGGCACTGGATTCAGCTTTTATGGAACGCCAAAGGCCCAAAGGGCGGAAAGTGGCGTAGTAAGAGGGAGTTTTTTATGCAACCCATTCTCCCCTCTGGCGTATATCTTCCCAGAAGGAGAATGCCCCATGAAATTTCTATTATCATTTCTTGCAGTTCTGACCCTGGCTACGATGGCTTGCGGGTTTAGCGTCAACATCCCGTCTGCGCCTACGCCCGGGCCGGAGGTTGCCGACGAAATAACGGTAGCAGTTCCGGATCGTGATGAAGCCCATTTGAAGATCTCGTTCGGAGCCGGGGAACTCCGATTGTCCCCCGGCGCAGAAAGTGCGCTCGTCGCTGGAACGGCAACCTACAACGTTCCCAACTTTAAACCGGAAATCGTCGAAAATGATGGCAGCATTGAAATCAAGCAGGGTGACTTCAAATCATTGAACGTGGGCAATTTCAGGAACGAGTGGGACCTGCAGCTCGGTGAAACACCGATGGAACTGGAGATCAATGCCGGAGCTTATGAAGGGAATTTTGAGTTTGGAGGGCTGGCGCTGACAAACCTGACCATCAAAGACGGCGCCTCGAACGTGGATGTTTCGTTTTCGGAACCAAACCGGACCGAGATGTCTGTATTCCGTTATGAAACGGGCGCTTCGAACGTCGAACTGACCGGCCTGGCGAACGCCAATTTCTCGACCCTGATTTTCAACGGCGGCGCCGGGAACTACACCCTGAACTTCAACGGCGAGCTGGGACGGGATACCACCGCCCGTGTCGAGACCGGCTTCGGGGATTTGATGCTCGTCATCCCCGAAAATGTGGATGCGCGCGTGACTGTGGAGGGCGGCGCGATAAACGTCAACCACAGCTCGGGCTGGGGACAGAGCAATCGCACCTACACCCAGGAAAGCTCCGGCCCAACCCTGACGATCCTTGTGAAAATGGGCGCTGGAAATGTGACCATAACTGATTAGCAGCTTTGGCAAGAATGACCCGAATGCTGATTTTTGGACCATTTTAGACCTTTAGGAAGCGTGTAATTCGCAAAAGATACCGAAAACAAGAGCGGCGTACAGAGCACGCCGCTCTTGTTTTCGGGCTTCCTCCGAGCTCTTG
>JAABUE010000110.1 GCA_011389535.1 Anaerolineales bacterium | reverse complement strand
ATCAAGCTGCTTCTCACGTACAAGGGTCGGATACTGTTTACCCGCCAGTTCGATCTGTATGAGAGTGGACGAGCTTGCCCTTGCCAGAATTCTGGATGCGCCATGCGCGTCCAGGATAATGCTGATCGGATCGGTGCCATATCCATAAATGACCGCCGGGAGTTTCCCCTCGCGGCGCAGGGCGCGGACCTGCTTTCCAACCACAGCGCGTTTTTCAGCTTGAATTACTGTCTTTTCCATCTTTCTTAGCTCCTCGAGCGCCTCTCACCCACCCCCCTTGCCTTCCCCCCATTTTCCGCTGAAGTTCGCGGAAAATGGGGGGAAAGAGGGGGGCTGGATTACCTTCGCTCTTTGAAATGAATTTCTGTAACGCGAAATAAATCGCGAGTACATTCTAATATTTGTCACTCAGAATGACATGTTACGATCTTCGCCCAAACACCAGGCGGCCGATCAGCAGGACGATTCCTGTCAGCAGCCCGCCAACCATGCCAGCTATGAGCGCGCCGCGCGTGTCCACTACGGCCTGGACGTTCCCTTCAACGCGGTTTCCGAGCATGATCAGCGCCTCGATCCGCTCACCCCGAATATGCCCCCCTGCTACCAGGCCGGCATAGGTGTTCTCCAGGTTGACCGTTTCCGCCAGAACAACCCCGGCCTGCCCCCTCACATTGACATTGTCCGCACGGACGATGCCCGCCACGCTATTGGTCATTTCCACGTTCCTGGCATTTACCAGCCCGAGAGCAGCCTCATGCGCAGAAACTTCCGCGGCAGCCACATCCAAAGCTGCGGACTGCTGCAACGCGACTTCATCAGCGGTAACTTCCTGGGCTGCGCTCTGGTGCATACGCACCATCTCCGCTTCGATCACTTCCACACTGGATTTGTCCAGGTTGGACACCTGCGGGGTTTCAGCCTGGTTTTCTTCCGGGTCAATTCTATTCTCTACCATCTCTACTCCGGACGGGTTCGGGGAAGCCCCAGTCAGTTTTGGGGCAAAAAGCACGCCTCCTGCTTGCGGAGGCGGTGCGTCAACGGGCTGGATTGTACCATAAAACCACCTCGTGCACTCCAAAGTCTCCTGACTTTGGAAATCCGCAATAAATAACAACGACTAGAGCCGTTGGACTTCGAAGCCACAGGTATAATCCACCCCATGCGGCACTACATCTCCTTCACCGTCTTCTTCGCCGGCATGACCACGCTGGCCGCCGAGTTTGGCGCCTCACGCCTGTTACAAATGCGCTTCGGTAGCGTCAACCTGGTCTGGGCGATCATCATCGGCTTGATCCTGATCTACTTCGCGGCAGGCTACTTCCTCGGCGGCCGGCAAGCCGACAAGTCCCCGCATCCCGAAAGCATGTTTACCTTCCTGGCCTGGGGCGGCGCGACGCTGGGCTTGATCCCAATCGTCGCCCAGCCGATCATGCTGGCCGCTGCCTCCGCCATGGACACGCTCAATTTGGGCGTGATCGCCGCTTCGTTCCTGGTTACGCTGCTGCTGTTCAGCCTTCCGGTCACGCTGCTGGCGATGACCTCGCCCTTCGCCATCCGCATCACGCTCAAAGATACCGAGCAAGCCGGCAACGTCTCGGGCGACCTGTACGCGCTCTCCACGGTCGGCTCGGTACTGGGCGTCTTCCTGCCCACCCTGCTGCTCTTCCCGCTGATCGGCACCAGCCGCACCATCCTGCTCTTCGGTCTGCTTATCCTGCTGGTGGCGCTGGGCGGCCTGGGGATGGAAAGACGCTGGTCGAAAGTTGTGCTCTTCGGCTTGTGGGCACTCGCCCTGGCAGGCTTCCTGTTCTTCGGCGATTTTCATGTCAAAGATTCACCCGGGCAGGTCTTCGAGAGCGAGTCTCAATATAACTACATCGAAGTCCAGCAGAGCAACGGCTTCACCCTGCTGCGCCTGAACGACGGGCAGGGCGTCCACTCCATCTACCATCCCGACCAGCTTTACTACAACGGTCCCTGGGAGCAATTTTTAGTTGGACCCTTTTTCAACCCGGACTACGCCCCTGAACAGGTAGAACGCTACGCCATCATCGGACTGGCCGCCGGGACTTCTGCGCGCCAGGCCAGCGAAGTTTTTGATTCCGTTATGATCGACGGGTTCGAGATCGACGGCGAGATCGTGGCGGTCGGGCGTGAATATTTTGGCATGACCATGCCCAATTTAAACGTCTATGTTGAAGACGGTCGCTGGGGACTGGAACACAGTCCGCAGAAATACAACCTGATCGCCGTGGACGCCTACCGCCCGCCCTACATCCCGCCGCACATGACCACCCAGGAATTCTTCCAGATCGCCTACGACCACCTGACCGAGGATGGTGTACTGGCCATCAACGTCGGACGCGCTCCCGGCGACCGCAGCCTGATCGATGGTCTCGCTACCACAATTGCAACCGTTTTCCCCTCCATCCACATCATGGATATCCCCAATACGCTCAACTCGATCGTCTACGCCAGCAAACAGCCCACCAGCGCGGAGGATTTGCTGCGCAACTACAATACCCTCTCCGCCCGCAACAACGTTCATCCGCTGATGCTGACGGCGATGAGCTCGACGATTGTGAACTTGCAGCCAGGCTACGAGACAACGCAGGTGTTCACCGACGACAAGGCCCCCATCGAGTGGCTGACCAATAATTTAATCGTTAATTTTCTGCTGCATGGAGACATGGAGGGGTTACAGTAATTTATGGTCCTAAGCGGAGCGGAGCGTAGTCGAAGGACAAACTCTAGATTAAAGCCCTTCGACTACGCCGCACAAAAAAACGTGCGGCTCCGCTCAGGGACAAAGGAATTTTTTATTTTATGAACAGCAAACTATCATCTTTCCTCTGCTGGCTCGTCACGCTGCTGACCCCCATCTTCCTACTGGGGCTGGGACTGCGCATCCTGCTCACGCCGCTGTTCTACAGTGTGGAATACCGCTTGCCCTGGTTCCCTCCCGATCCGTACGGTTTCACGCAGGAAGACCGCCTGCGCTGGGCGCCTTATGCGGTGGATTATCTGCTCAATAATGCAGACATCTCTTATCTTGGCGATTTGACTTTCGAAGATGGGAGCCCCCTCTATAACGAACGCGAGCTGGGTCATATGCAGGATGTCAAACTTGTCACCCAGGGGGCGCTCAAAGTCTGGTATGTGGCGGTCGTCTTGCTGGCAGGGCTGAAGATTTGGGCCCGCTACGGGAACTGGTGGCAGGCCTTTCGTCAGGGCTTGAGGCGCGGGGGCTGGCTGATGATCGGTCTGGTGGTGACGATCGGTCTGTTTGGCGCAGTCGCCTTCTGGCAATTCTTTACCCTGTTCCATTCCTTGTTCTTCGAAGGCGATTCCTGGCTGTTCCTATACTCTGATACACTCATCCGCCTGTTCCCAATGCAGTTCTGGCAGGATGCTTTCCTATGGGCAAGCGTGATCTCCGTCGGCGGCGCGCTGGCTCTGGCGTTGGGGCTGCGTGAGAAACAATCGTAACGCGACATTCATGTCGCGCTACAACGTACAGGTTTGACAGTGTATAATCAGCCCGAAGGAGCACAGGATGGCAGAGACTTTATCGTTAGAAAACCGGGTTGCGATCGTGACGGGCGGCTCACGCGGCATTGGTCGCGCGGTGGCGCTGGAACTGGCGGCGCGCGGCGCGGCAGTGGTGGTGAACTATAACAGTTCGCCCGGCAAAGCCGAGGAAGTAGTGAAAGCGATCCAGGCCGGGGGCGGAAAAGCGGCCGCCTTTCAGGCGGATGTCTCGACCTTCGAAGCCGCCCAGAATCTGGTGAAATTTGCGGTGGAAACCTTCGGTGATTTGCACATCCTGGTCAACAACGCCGGCATTACGCGCGATATGGTCATCATGATGATGCCCGAAGCCGACTGGGATGCGGTCATCAATACCAATCTGAAAAGCACCTTCAACTGCTCCAAGGCCGCCGTGAAGCATATGATGCGCAAGCGATACGGACGCATCATCAATATCGCTTCGGTGGCCGGGCAGATGGGCAACCCTGGCCAGACCAATTACTCGGCTTCCAAAGCCGGGCAAATCGGTTTTACAAAGGCTTTGGCGCGCGAAGTGGCGGCGCGCAAAATTAACGTCAACGCCGTTGCGCCCGGATTTGTTGAAACCGAAATCCTTGACGCCATGCCGGAAGGCACTCTGGAAGCCGCGCTCAAGCTGGTACCGCTGGCGCGCACCGCACAACCCGAAGAAATAGGCTATGCTGTCGCATTCCTCGCCTCCGACCAGGCCGCGTATATAACCGGCCAGGTGTTGGGTGTGGATGGCGGCATGGCCATGATGTGAGGAGAAACCATGACAGCTTCAGAACGGCCACCCGGAAAAACCACCGTCTCCCCAGATGTTTTGATCAGCATTGCCAAACTGTCCGCACTGGGCGTGCCCGGTGTCAGCCGTATGGCCACCATCTCCGGCGGGGTCAACCGTCTGTTCCGCAAAGGCGCGGGTGAGGGCATTCGAATCGAGGTGGCAGAGGAGACCGTCTTTGCCGATCTTTATCTCGTGCTGAAAGAAGACGTCAACATCCGCGAGGTCAGCCGCAACGTCCAGCAGCAAGTCGCTCGCGCGATCCAGGAAATGGTCGGAATGGATGTCGGCCACATCGACATTCACATCGAAGATATAGATTACGAGGAAAGCATCGAGGCCTGATACCCGTATGAAGTCCCGCACCAGGGCGCGCAGCCTGGCCCTGCAAGTACTTTACGAAGTAGATATGACGGACCACCCTCCAGGCGAAGTTTATAAAGCACGTCTGGAGGAAACTCCCTTAACAGACGAACTGGCGGAGTTTGCGCGCCAGATCATCTTCGGCGTACTCCCCCAGCTTAAAACCTTAGATCGCATTATCGCTCAATATGCCCCCGAATGGCCATTCGAACAGATCGCAGCCATCGACCGTAACATCTTGCGCCAGGCATGTTGGGAGTTTGCTTCACCAGCCGGGGATACACCGATCAAGGTAGCGATCAACGAAGCGGTCGAGTTAGCCAAACTCTTCGGTTCTGATAGCGCGCCCCGTTTCGTCAACGGCGTCCTGGGCAGCCTGGCCGACCACCAACACGAGATTCGTCAAAGCTTACAACAGGAGAAACCCGGATAACATGGATATTTTTGGTATTGGCCCA
The DNA here is from genome assembly GCA_011389535.1 of Anaerolineales bacterium. Classification (GTDB taxonomy): domain Bacteria; phylum Chloroflexota; class Anaerolineae; order Anaerolineales; family Villigracilaceae; genus JAABUE01. The sequence continues at coordinate 3,161 of JAABUE010000110.1, read as the reverse complement.
ACTGAAATAGTTTTCATTATTTTGCTTGCTCTCATCTTGTTGGGACCAAAAGACATGGAAAAGACCGGTCGCACTATCGGCCGTTTTTTACGCGACCTGACCAGGTCTGAAAGTTGGCGTGCCTTCCGGGACACTTCGCGCGAGCTGCGCAACCTTCCCAACCGGCTGATGCGCGAAGCCAACATCGAAGATCTGGAACTGGAAAAAGACATCAACAGAATCGGAAAAGAGATCGAAGAATCGGCCACCGTTCAGGGTTTTGGGACCTGGGCCAACCCAGCGAAAGGAAAACCCCACCCGCCTCAGCCCGGACCAAAGCCTGCTGAGGCCTCCGAAAAAACGGTCAGCCCGACCGAACCGGCTCCATCTGAAAAAGAATCTGGCAAGGAATCCGACAAGAATGCGTAAATTCTTTTCCGGCCTGTGGTGGCTGGTTACGGCTCCTTTCCGCCTGCTGTGGGGGGTGATCTCATTTCCGTTCCGCTCCTTCCGCCAGATCCGCGAGTTTCTGACCGACGAACCGGAAGAACACGACCTGGTCGACGTTCTCAGTACAACAATCTCCGACAAGGATATCCGCCAATCTCTATGGGACCATGTGGAAGACCTGCGAAAACACCTGCTGCGCTCCCTGCTGGCATTGTCCCTGGCCGTTGGCGTCTCCTTCATTTTTACCCAGCCGCTGATCAGGTATATGGCAGAACCCGTTGGCGGCCTGGAAACACTGAGAGCGATCGAAGTGACCGAATCGATTGGCGTCTTCATGAAGGTGGCCTTGCTTTCCGGGCTTGCCCTATCACTTCCCTACATCGCCTTTGAGTTCTGGTTATTTGCAGCTCCCGGCCTCAAACCGCGTTCGCGTTCGTTTGGGCTGATCGCTATCCCGGTTGCAACTTTACTTTTCCTGTGCGGGATGGCTTTCGCATATTATGTCATGATGCCCGCAGCATTGGAATTCCTGCTCGATTTCATGGGAATCCAGGCAGAATTGCGCCCGGCGTCTTATTTCAGTTTTGTTACCAGTGTGATGTTCTGGATCGGGATATCCTTCGAATTTCCGCTTGTGATCTATGCCCTGACCTCCATCGGCTTTATCAAACCGAAAGTTCTGGCGGAGCAATGGCGTCTGGCGATTATCATAATCGCCATCCTGGCGGCTGCCATCACACCCACCGTTGACCCGGTCAATATGGCGCTGGTGATGGGGCCGATGACACTGCTATACTTTATCAGCATCGGCCTGAGCAGAATCGCCTACAGAGCCAGGGTCAGGCAGGAAAGAGCGAGTGCGATTGCTGAGGAGGGTTAATGAACACTTTAAATATGTGTATTCGGAAGGCCAGTTTAACTTTTCTTCTCATTCTGTTTGCTTTTAGCAGCACTGGCTGCCAGCTTTCCTTGATCGAATTGCCTTCCTGGTTTAGCGGGGTAGGCAGCACAGCAACGCCTGAGAGCCCTAGCAGCCCGGCTGCAACGCCCATGCCGATGGCGCAGGTGACGTTCATTGCCGTTCTGCCCGAGCCATTGGCAGAAGGGGAATCACTGGCCATTGCCATCCTCGATGAGGTCACAGGTCTGGCCCTGAACGGCGCTTTGTTCCCCATGCAGCCACGTGACCCGCAGACCTACGCGGTTTCACTGGCTTTCCCACTCAAGTCCATATTGAAGTATCGCTATGTGCGGCGTGCCAACGTGCAGTTACAGGAAGACACCGGCACGGACGTCGCTGTCCGTTATCGTTTGTACCAGGTCAACGGTCCGGGTGAGACCCGCGACATCATCGCCGGATGGATCGATCGCACCTTTGGAGGGGCGACCGGCAGCATTGAAGGCGAAGTCTATGCTGACGGCGGCGGTCCGCTGGCCAATATTATGGTGACCGCGGGCGGTGTGCAGACCATTACCGATTCAGCCGGGCGGTTTGACCTGGAAGGCCTGCCTCCCGGCACCCATAACCTGGTCGCGTATGCGCTGGACGGCACCTACCAAACTTTCCAACAGGGCGCTTCGGTCCTTGAAAATCTGAACACACCCGTCAAAATTTACCTTGAGGCCGCGCCGCTTGTCAACATAACCTTTAATATCAACGTGCCTGCAAATACCCTCCCGGGAGCGCCTGTGCGGATCGCCGGCAACCTGTTCCAACTGGGCAACACATTCGCCGATCTGCGCGGCGGGTTGAGCGCAGTTGCAGACCGCATGCCCATCATGGCAGCTTTACCGGATAGAAACTACACGCTTACCCTGCATCTGCCAGCCGGGACAGACCTGCGCTACAAGTACACCCTGGGAGATGGGTTCTGGAATGCGGAGCACAAGCCCACAGGTGAATTCGTTGTAAGACAAATGATCGTACCCGAAGAAGATACGGTCATCAACGACAGTGTCGAGACCTGGCAGGCCGGCAATTCAGCGCCCATCTTGTTCGAGGTGGACGTGCCTGCCAACACGCCCGTTGGCGACCTCATCTACATTCAATTCAATCCGTATGGCTGGACAGAACCTGTCCCAATGTGGCCGATTGGCAACAGCCGCTGGGTGTACAAACTCTACAGCCCGCTCAGCATCCTGGGTTCTTTCAGTTACCGTTACTGCCGGGCAGGTCAATGCGGCAGCGCGGACGACACCGCCAGCATAGGGGATGCCACCCCTGGACGGCAGGTATCCACCAACCTGGCGCCGCAGGACATTAAAGATACAGTTAATTCGTGGGCCTGGCTGGAAACCACCGATCCAAGCAACCTGGTTGGCGTATCGGTGTCGGTCCGGCAAGATGCTTTCATGGCAGGCATAGAACTGCAGCCCACCCAGCACCCAAACTGGGTTACCTCCATTCCCCAGGCCATGCAGAACATCCAGGCTCTTGGCGCAAATACAGTCGTTCTGACCCCCACCTGGACATTCAGCAAAGCGTTTCCGCTTGTGCTGGCGCCTATCCCGGGCAAAGACTCGTTCTGGAACGACACCTACCGCATGGTGACCCAGGCGCGCGCCTTAAACATGGGCGCGGCAATTTTCCCCACCCCGCGTTTTGAGACCACAGCAGAGGACTTTTGGGCTTCCGCGCCCAAAAACGAGGACTGGTGGCAGACCTGGTTCGACCATTACCGCGCCTTTGTCGTCAACTACGCTGACCTGGCTTCCCAATCCGGCGCGCAGAC
>JAABUE010000109.1 GCA_011389535.1 Anaerolineales bacterium | reverse complement strand
TCTGCAGGGTACGGTCCGTATTTGCCATTCATCCTCCATCAAAGATACCAAAAATTTCAATGATAAACGTCAAAGTTCCAGCCAGAGGGTTTGATAAGACCTAAGGGAAAGCTGCCCACTTAAAGGATACAGCTGACCCGAGACCAGGTCTGTGGCAGCTTGAAAGGCTGGGAGATCCAAATCCATTTGATCTATGTTAATCCGCTGCGTTTTGGCGGTCATGTTTTGCAGGCATAAAACCCTGCCCCCATTCCCCGGTGCGGCGCGTAGCAGCCCAAAAATGGCTGGACTCCCCTGGAGCACGCGCTGGCCGCCGCGAGGATGGAAAGCTGGTTGCATAGCGCGCTGCCGCAGCAGGTGGGCCAGAGGCTGAAACACCCGGGCGCGCCGGGAGGCAGGATCGGCGAGTTCGGACTCCACCTCAGCCTGCTCCAGCTTCTGGCGGTTGATGCTGCGGCTGCGGCCGGTTTCCTGCACTCCCGCCGGCCAACCCCGCGACCCGAACAGGCTATGAAAGTAAATTCCGGGAACCCCGCGGAACGCCAGCAGGATCGCGTGCGCCGCGAGGAAGCGATCCACCTGCAACTGGGACGGTTCGGCAAAGCCCGGATCGTTCAAGGCATCGAAGTAATTGGCGTTCAACTCGTAAGGGCTCTGGGTTCCATCGGGGTTACTTTTGTAGGACACCAGGCCTCCGTGCGCCTGCACCCGATCCACCAGTCCACTGATTTCGCCTTCAGGCAGGATTCCACGCAGCGGATTTAAACCGATGCCATCGTGCGAGGCAAGGAAGTTAAAGAAAGTAACCTGATTGGAGGGTAGTTCCAAGCCACTTGCCCATTCCGTCAGCGTTTGTGCTGAGCCGGTTTGTAGTGCGTGCAAGACCAGCGGCGGGAGCGAGAAGTTGTATACCATCCGGGCTTCATTCGTCCCATCTCCAAAATATGAGAGATTATCTTCATGCGGAACATTGGTCTCAGTGATCAGATTGACGTGCGGCGCGACCTCGTCCAGCACAGCCCGGAAAAGTTGAATGATCGCGTGTGTTTGCGGACGATGAATACAAGACGTCCCGATTTCCTTCCATAGATACGCGACCGCATCCAGCCGGATGAACTCAGCTCCGCGCCAGACGTAAAATAGCAGCAAATCTAGGACTTCAAGAAAGACATCCGGGTTCTGATAGTTCAGGTCCGCCTGATCCGTGCTGAAGGTTGTCCAGACTGCTTTTTGGCCCTCAGGCGTAGCAAAGCGCGTCAGCACGGGCAGAGCCCTGGGACGAACGACTTGCGACAGATCGGGATCTCCTTCGACCTCGACGAAATAGTCCTGATATGCCGGATCACCGCGCAGGAATCCCTGGAACCACTCGCTTTCCACAGAGATGTGATTGATGACCGCGTCGAACATCAAGCGGAATTCGACCCCAAGCGCCAATAGGTCATCCCAGGAGCCGTACCCGGCTTTCACGGCACGATAATCCACAACCGAAAAACCATCATCTGAAGACCAGGGATAAAAAGGCAGCACGTGTATGCCGTTGACTACGCCGGTCAGGTACCGGGCGCAGAAACTGGCCAGGTTTTCGAGCGGAGCCCGCCCTCCGCCGCGGACCTGATCCGCATAGGTGATCAGGATGGCGTCGCGCTGGTCGAGGCTGGCCTGATTCGGAGAAGGGAGCCGCACCCGATAAGAATTAACCAACTCAAGGACTTGCTTGCATACCGTTTTTCCCACCTGTTTACCATAGAGAAAGGAGAGCAGTGCACAAATCTTACCAGTCAGTTCGCTCATCGGGTCTATTTACCTCACGATTCATTTTCCTCCATGGAGCGGTCGGATAGCTCAAGCGCCAGGGCTGCCGTCCAGGAGAAGTTTTCAGACCCGCAACCGGAGCCATCGCGCGCATCGTAATATTCCCGAAAACCGGCGGCTTCGATCAGACCGAGGGTATCCTGCCGGATGATCTCGGCCAATTTGTTGTAAGCGTAACGCTGCAAGCCCTCTATCAAAAACCAGTTCATGATGATCCACACCGGTCCGCGCCAGTAACGTCTCGACTCCCAGGTAGGCTCGGCTCTGGCCGTCGTAGTGACCCAATGGCGGACTTCGCCAGAGGCTGCATATTCACGAGGATTAAGCAGGTGTTCTTCAACCAGCCGCTGCAACTGTTTCGTCGTTGCCAATCCCGCAAATAAGGGCAGGAAGGTAGCTGCGGTATTGACCTGGATCGGCTCTCCGGCCCGGAGATCGTAATCATAATACAGCCCATTGGTTCCATTCCAAAACCGGGCGTCGAAATTTAAGCGCATCTTGCTTAGCCAGCCGTCAATCTCAGCGGTTGGCTGGCCCAGGCTGGCTGCTAAAGCGCGCAAATCTTCATCCGCGCGGAAGAGAATGGCATTGAACAGAACGTCCTGCACCAGGAACGGTGAATGCGCCAACAGTTCAGCAGGAGCATAATTCAATTTGCGGAATACATCAATAAGATGAATAAATCGTTCATACTCTGCTCGATGCGGACGCTCGATCGCCGGGACATAGCGCGTATCACCACGCCGGAATTCCGGAATGTTCTCCGGCTGGATGGCAGCCAGGAGATCCAGCCAGCGCGGCGAATCGTCTGTTCCCGACTCCCAGGGATGGATGATGCCGACCAGCCCGCTGCCATCTGCGTTACGGGCGGTGTGAAGCCAGCGATGCCAGTCCAACAGGGCCGGGTAAACCTCCTGGACAAAGTCCGGCATGGGCAGCCGGGAGTGCATTCGACGAATAACGGTTGCCAACAATGGCGGTTGCGTGATCCCTGAGGTTGGATTGTCTGGCGCATGAGGGCTATTTTCAATCTGCCAGAAGCTGGCCGGTGGAAAATAATCCGAAGTGGTATGGTGGTACACGACGTGGGGCAGCATGCCATCCTGCCACTGTCCGCTCAAGAGCGAGCGGATTTCCAGTTGTGCACGTGGCAGGTCAAAGTGAGAAAGACCGAGCGCGATCAAGGCAGAATCCCAGTTCCACTGGTGAGGATACTGGTTCGGCCCGGGTTTGGTAAAGAAGCCCGTATCGTTGCTCCTCAGGACCGAGATCGCACGCTCCATTAAAGAGGCTGTGAACATAGGTTAAATATAGCCTCAGTTTTCGTTTTGTTCAATAAATTCATGCTCACGAGGGATACAACGCCTGACGAGTATCATGGTCCACCCAGCGGATCTTTTCCTCGGGGAAGCGCACCCAGACCTTCGTCCCCGGCTTGACCTTGAAGGTGGGATGGGTGGCCACTTTGACCAGGTCGTCGCCGATCTGGACAGTAAGCAGGTTTTGCGAGCCCAACGGCTCCACCACCAGCACTTCGACCTGCAGGGCATCCTCGGCAGGTTCCGCAAGGATTTCCATGTTTTCGGCTCGAATACCAATATAGATTGGTTTGCCTTCATAGGCTGAAAGCAAAGGCTGCATGGAATTTGACGGGCTGAGATCGAAGTCCCCGATCCGCACGCGGACTTGGCCATTCTGGCGTTGGACCTGGCCCTGCATGAAATTCATGGGCGGATTGCCGATAAAACTGCCTACGAAATGGTTCGTGGGCAGATCGTAAACAGCATCCGGTATATCGTATTGCTGGATCTCTCCCTCTTTCATGACCGCGATGCGGTCGCCCATACTTAAAGCTTCGATCTGGTCGTGGGTCACGTACAGCGTGGTGGCTTTGATCTCTTGGAGCAGCCGTTTGAGTTCGGCCCGCATCTCCAGGCGTAGTAAGGCGTCCAGATTGCTCAGAGGCTCGTCCATCAGGAGCACCTCTGACTTCATGGCAATAGCGCGCGCGACAGCAACCCGCTGGCGCTGGCCACCGCTCATCTTGCTGGGGTAGCGGTCCAGCATGTTCTCGATGTGGAGCAGCTCAGCCCCCTCACGAACCCGCTTATCGATCTCCCTGCCATCGAACTTGTTCATCTTGAGCCCAAAAGCGATATTGTCGTAGACCGTCATGTGAGGGAAGATCGCATAGCTCTGGAAAACCATCGAAATCTTGCGTTGGCGAGGCGGTAGGTAGGTTACGTCGCGCCCCCCAATGCTGATGCGGCCATCGTCGGCCATTCCCAGTCCTGCAATGGTGCGCAACAGGGTGGTCTTGCCACAACCGCTCGGGCCTAACAGCACCGCGAATTCTTGATCCTCGATGGTCATGCTCACGTTATCGACTGCAATGAAATCCCCGAAGCGTTTGGTAACGTTCTCAACTTTGATATCAGCCATAGGTTTTTCCCTTTACTTCGTGATCTGGCCCCACATGTTGAACAGGTAGCGGCGGATGAAGAAAATGAAAATCAAGGCTGGGATCAGCATGAAAAAGCCGCCGGCAAACTGGTAGGGTTCCGACGACTCATCCAAAGTGATCAGCACCTGGACTGGCAGAGTGCGGTTATGCAGTGGCGCCAGGATGCTGGCGGCAAAGACTTCGTTCCAGGATAGGACGAAAGTGAAAATAGCCGCGGCGGCGATGCCCGGCAGCACCAGCGGCAAGACGATATGGCGGAAAGCCTGGGCTGGCGAGCAGCCGAAGACCTGGGCAGCCTCCTCCAACTCATAAGGGATGCTGGCGAAGACGCTGCTGAGCACAAGGATCGTCGTTGGCAAAGCCAGGGCGGTGTGCATCATGGCCAGGCTGAAGAGATTATCGTAAATGTTCAGCCTGAGGAAGACCACCGCCAGGGGAATGGACAGCACCACGACCGGAAAAGCCCGCACCGCCAAAATGGACAGGCGAAAGACATCCCGGCCGCGGAAAATAAAGCGGGAGATGGCATATCCAGCCGGCGCAGCGATCAGCGTGGATAAGACCAGCGTGATGACAGCGACGATGATGCTGTTGGTTATCCCGGGCAGAACGCCCCTCGAATTAAGGAAGAATTCCATGGTCGCAGTCGAGAATGGGAGAAATGGAAATACACTCTTAGGGTAAGACCGCACCGCCGCCGGCGTGGTCAGCGCCATGGAGGTGATGAACACAATCGGGATGAGCACCCACAGCGAGAGCAGGATGCCCAGCAAATAGGTCATGGCGCGGCCCAACCGCTGGCGCCGCAACATGCGCCGGTGGATGGCTCTCACCTCGGCTGAAGCCTGAGCGGCTCTTGTTGAAGTTTCGGCAGCATTGGTCATCCGCCCACCTCCTCTTGCGTGCGCACGGCGCGCAGGTAGAATACGGCCGTGAACATCGACAACAATAAGATAAACACAGAGTAAGCCGCGGCAACGTTGACGTTACGCAAATCGTAATATTGGCGGTAGGTCTCATTGGCCAGCACCGTCACGATATCCCCACCACCCAGGACGACAACCACGGCGAAAACCTGGAACGCAAGGATGGTGCGCAGGATCAGGGCGACCTGTAAGCTGGGACGTAATAAGGGCAGGATCACGTAGCGGACCCGTTGCCAGAAACCAGCGCCAAAGATCTCTGCGGCTTCCAGAACCTCCCGCGAGATAGCCTGCATCCCGGCGACGACGATCACCATCACGATCGAGGTCGCCCGCCAGACCTCCGCCAATATAATGGCGATGAGGATCCAGTACTGCTTGGTGGCGGAGAGGTAGGTGATCGGAGAATCGATCAACCCCAATCCCTGTAAGATGGAGTTGAGGTAACCCAACTGGGTAAAAATCGAATACCAGACGATGCCAACGGCCAGGTCTGAGACCCCCAGCCCAATCGTGAATAAGTACAGGAACAGGCCGCTGCCTTTCGGGTTTGCCTGGATCACCAGGGCCATGGTAATCGCCAATACGAACTGGATGGGGATGATGATCACCATAAGCAATAAGGTGGTCCTGAGGGCCGGCACGAAGAAGCGGTCGTTGACCATCTGTTGGAAGTAGCGGGTTGTAAACTGGCCGGTATCCCCCCTGCTCACGCGCCCCTGGGTTCCGTCGCCGAAAACCTGTAAGTAACGGGATTGGACCCAGCCTTCTTCGGTTTGTTCTTCGACTTCCGCGCGGACAAGAAACCAGACCTCTAACGTGACCTGGTCCAGGATCTCAACCGGGGTTTGCACCTCCAGGCTGCCGACGATTTCGCTGTTGTCGTTCGGTTCGGCATAAATGAAGGTGAGCGGGTCGTCGCTGCCTATCCTTGGCCGAACAGTCCCGCTGACCGGGGCACCGCTTTCATTTGTTTCCCGTACGCGGATGCGCGTTCCCGGCGCCCAGCCTTCGAGCGTCTCCCCGGTGCTGTCCTGGCCGCGGGTCTGGAACCAGATCTCCGTAACCAGGTTGGCCTGGTCCAGCTCATCTTGCGAGATGAGATTGCCCTGCTGGTCCAAAATGCTAACCTGTGCACCGCGGGGCAGCTGCCCGGTGGGTAAGCTGAGCTGCTGCGCCTCGCCATGCAAGGTGAGCAAGGCCCCGGCTTCACGAACCGATAAGATCAACCCGTTCACCATCGGATAGGCAAAAAACAGGGCCAGGTAAACGATCGAGGGCAAGATCAACAGGTAAGGCGCCCAATTCCGCTTTCTGCGCCTTTTAGGGCTAGAAGGTGCGCTCATAGATAATGCCTGCCTTGGAGTTGGTGGTGAATATTACGTGGTGCGTGCCAGGAGCACGCACCACGTATTGTCAGGAATAGGTCTGGTTATTCGACCTGGCATGGCCCGTCGCTGGATGGATCGGGAGACCAGCAAGGCGCTCCGGTATCATCCAATAGGGCCTGCAAGTTGGCCGCTTCTTGCTCCAACACGGTAGTGACATCCTCGTTGTTGATCACTACGCGGTCAAAGGCATTGCGGTAGATCTGGTTGATATCATTGCCGCGCTCGCCCACGCCAACCGGTATCAGGGCTGGTATCGCATTTGCAGCGTTGGCCTGCGCTTCGACAGCCGCAGCTTCAAGCGCAACACCTTCCGGCAAGTCAGCTGTATCCACACCGCCGACCACGGGGAAGAAGGCCAGTTCCCGCAGGATCTGTCCCTGGGTCTCCGGCTGGGTGAGAAAATCGATCAGCGCGGCGCCCCCTTCCGGATTCGGGGCGTTCGAGGGGATGCCCAGGCCAACGACGACCGGCATGAACCCAAGCCCGGCCGGCCCGGAGGGAGCAGGGAAGGCCACAAAATTCTCCGGCTCGGTGTTGAAGGCTTCGATCAGGCGGGCGGTATGGTCGAAGGCCACCCAGACTTCCCCGGAGAGCAGCGGCTCTTGCATGAACTCGTAACTGATCGATTGCGGGTGAATGGTAGGCCACAGGCTGTCGCGCGCCCACTCGAGCATGTCCGCAGCTTCCTGGGACTTGAACGTGGTGATCATGCCACCGGTGAACGAGGGCCACATATAGCCTTCCAGGAAGCGATGGAATAGTCCTGCATGGGGCATGCCGCATTTCGGCCCACCGGTCTCGTCGAGCAGGTTCTGGCACCACTCGGCAAACTGCTCCCAGGTGAGAGAGTTGACGTCGGCTCCTTCCGGCAGGTATGGCATTGCATCATTATGGGCTGCCATGATGTAGGTTGCCTGCATCCAGGGGATGTAATACAGGTAATCGTCGGTTCCCATCAAGCCGGTCTCCAGGAAAGCCTGAGCGATCTCCCGGTCGGCAGACAGGTCGTCGGCGATGTCGATCATGTTCGACATATTGTCTGTCAGCGGCGGGAAGGTGCCATGCAGCGCGCCGATCACATCCATCTGAGCCTGGCCGGCCTGCCCTCCGGCAAGCACCAGGTCGATCAGTGGACCTTCTTCGATCCCGGTAAAATCGTAGCCGCCCTCCTGGAGGATGGCGCGGAATCTCTCAGCTTCTTCTACGATGTTGAACTGGGTCGAGTAAAAGATGACATCACCTGTCGGCTCAGCTGTTTCGGTTTCCTCCTCCATGACGGTCGTCGGCGTTTCCTGTGCAGGAGGTTGGGTCGGTTCAGCCGGGGCCGGGGTGGGGGTGTCGGTGGCTGCCGGTTGGCAGGCAGCCACCAGAAAGGCTGCCACCACAAAGATCGTTAATAAGATATTGGGTCTTCTCATCTATTCTTCTCCTTCTTTCTATAGTTTGATAAACAGTTAATAGACCGCTTTCAGAGCCTTATAAGGTTTAGTATGTGTTATTGCACCTCCTTCTACCCTGCCAGCCTTGATTGAGCACCCGGCCAATCCAAAATGGAATATGCCTTGCCGGGGCCCGGCAGAGCGCTTTCGAAATATGTCTTTTTTTCACCAGATAGCTACGTATGTGTATTGGGGGTTCGTTGTTATTATGTTGGCGCCTCTCTCCACTTATTTCAGAGAGGGGCTGCTATCCATATCTTGCTATTTACCAACGTGCTCTCCCTCTTTGTCTTAACGCTGGTTCGTGATTTTATTATAGCGAGAAATGAAGTCGAAGTCAATTTACGTAATTCTTGTTTCATAATATTTCTATGACCTTCGAGTTCTTCACATCACCTAA
>JAABUE010000108.1 GCA_011389535.1 Anaerolineales bacterium | reverse complement strand
GACCAGCGCCTGCTCGGGCGAACGTCCGAGGAAGTATTCGGGATGGTGCGCCAGGAACTGGTCGAGCGGGCTGGCCGAAGCGACCAGCACCGCCGCAGCCGGGGCATCTCCGCGTCCCGCCCGGCCCGCTTGCTGCCAGGCTGAAGCGACGGTCCCCGGGTAGCCGACCAGCACGGCTGCGCCCAGCCCGCCGATGTCAATGCCCAGCTCGAGGGCGTTAGTGGCCACTACAGCCCGGACTGTGCCATCGCGCAGGCCCTTTTCGATCTCGCGCCGTTGGGAGGGGAGGTAGCCGGATCGATAACCGCGGATCGGAGACTGGGGACTGGAGACTGGTGAATAGTCTCCAGTCCCCAGTCTCTCATCTCTGCTCGCTTGCAAATAGGTCAAAATGATCTCCACAGACCGGCGCGACCTTGCAAAAACTACGGTCTGCACGTTTGCTGCTAGCGCATCCTGGGCCAGGCGCACGCTTTCGAGCAGGGCGCTCTTGCGCAACCCGAGCGATTCGTCCACCAGGGGCGGGTTGTAGATCAGGAAGTGACGCTCGCCGCGTGAGGAGCCATCTTCGCCAATCAATGTGACCGGTGATTCGGTCAGCTTTTCGGCCAGTTCCTGCGGGTTGCCGATGGTCGCGGAAGCGAGTATGAATTGTGGGTTTGCGCCGTAAAAAGCTGCCACGCGCTTCAGCCGCCGGAGAACGTTAGCCACGTGCGAGCCGAAGACCCCGCGATAGGTATGTAGCTCGTCGATGACCACATATTGCAGGTTGCGGAAAAAGTCCGCCCAGCCGGTGTGGTGGGGGAGAATACCCGTGTGGAGCATGTCGGGATTGGTCAGTAGGATGCGGGCATTTTTGCGGATAGCTGGGCGGTGGTGCTGGGACGTATCGCCGTCATAAATCGAAGGTGCGATGTGCGACGTGCTACGTGCCACATAATCCAGGAGTCCCTGGAGATTGGAGTACTGATCCTGGGTAAGCGCTTTGGTGGGGAAAAGATACAACGCCCTTGCTTCGGGGTTTTCGAGCAAAGATGCCAGCACGGGCAGGTTATAAGCCAGCGTTTTGCCGGAGGCCGTGCCGGTTGCCAGGACGACGTTTTCCCCGGCGCGGGTGTGCGTCCAAGCCTGGTGTTGGTGGCTGTAGAGCGATGAAAGGCCGAGGGAAGCTAACGCTTCTCGCAGCGGAGCAGGCAGATCGCCCGGGAAAGGATCCGTTTGGGCCGGGCGCGGAGGCATGCTTCGCCAGGTGACGATATTTTCGGCGGTCATCAGGTCGCGCTTCCAGGTGTCGAGCAATGCTTGAATCGACATGGCGGAATTATACCCACGAACTCCCTTGACAAAAAATAGGTACCTGATTACTATTTAGCCCGTTCAATAAATAATAACCTGTATACTATTTATTATGTCTGTTCGTAACGCAATTCTCGGATTTCTCGCCCAAAAACCGCGCCACGGTTATGAACTGCGCGCGGTCTTCGAGGCCGTGGTGGGCGGCGACGCCAACTGGGACGTGAAACCGGCACAGATCTACACCACCCTCGACCGCCTGGAAGAAGCCGGGCTGGTGGAAACCACATCCGACCTTGGGGAAGGCGAAGAACCTTCCCGGCGCGTGTACAGCATCACGCCACATGGTGATGATGTGCTGCGCGAGTGGTTCGCCAACGGCGTGCCCACCGAGCACCAGCGGGACGAGTTCTTCGTCAAGTTGATGGTCGCGCTGGCAAGCGGCGAAGCGGACCCGGCGCGGCTGATCCAATCGCAGCGCGCGCACCTGTATCAGGAGCTGCACAACGCCACGACCCAGCGGGACGAGTACGACCCGCAGACCGAGCTGGCCCAGATCATGCTGATCGACAAGACCATCATGCATCTGGAAGCGGACCTGCGCTGGCTGGACATGGTCGAGATGCGTCTGGATGCCATCACACACCAGCCTTTCCCCGAACCGGAGATCCGCCGGCGAGGCAGGCCGCGCAAGAGCAATACTGGCTCGAAGTACCCGCCGCCGAAAAAGCTTCCCTCCGTAGAGGGGGCGCAGGCAGATCTTAAGGCATAAGCGGATTCATCTCTATTATCGGTTCGATTATTTGTAAAGAAAACTGTTATTTGTAATAAAAAGGATAAATTTCATGGCTACTCAGACCTCGATTGCACAGCGCAGTCTGGAAAGGCTGCGCTTCGAACATAATGATATGGACTATTACCTTGCCTGGATCATGGGCCGTGAAGTCTATCAGGGCAGTGACTCCATCGAATGCATGCAAACCGCCGAACGGATCACGGATGGAGATGCGGAGAGTTGGTATACGGAATGGGCTGTGCTTGCCAGGCGCGTGGAAAGCCAGGCCGAGGCAGCATTGCAAAACAATGACCTCGAGACTGCCCGCAAGACCTATCTGCGCGCCTGCACGTATTACCGCGCGCCTCTGTTCATCATGAGCCAGAAACACCCGGATTTCTACCAATACTGGCGCAAAATGCACGACTGCTTTCAGCAGGCAACGATTCTGTTCGAGCCGTCCATTGAAACCATTGAAGTCCCATTCCAGAGTCGAATGCTGCAGGGCTATTTCTGGAAGGTAGATGACAGCGGACAGAAACGCCCGACGCTGGTGGTCGTCGGCGGTGTAGAGACGTGGGCTGAAGATTGTTATTTTATGGTCGGGCCATCCGGACCACAGCATGGCTATAACGTCATCACCGCAGACCTGGCCGGGCAGGGACTCAATCCGGACAAAGGCCTTTATTTCGGCGCGCGCATGGAAGTTTCCACCAGGGCGCTGGTGGATTATGCCCTCTCTCGCCCGGAAGTAGACCCTGAGCGCCTGGCTCTTTACGGCTTCAGTTGGGGCGGGCACATCGCCTTCAAAGCAGCACGTTTCGACACACGCATCCGGGCTATGATCGCCAACCCTCCCATGCCGGATGTGTTCCGCGCTGTGCTCGCACAGCAAAAAGGCCATAACCGGCATGATCCGATCAGCCGGATCGCTTTTGACCAGATTGTATGGCGCTTCGGCCTGAAAATTAGCTGGGACCCACGTGATATCGTCGCCCGCTTCGAAAAAGCCTATGATTATCTCACTCGCGGAAAAGTCGACCCGCGCCAGATCCATTGCCCAACCCTGTGCCTGGCGGGTGCAGGCGAAGCGCAGGCCACCCTCGATATTGCCCGCGAGTGCTACCAGCTATTGCCGGACAAGCAGAAAAAATTGGTCATCTTCACTGCGGAACAGGGCAGTGAGGCCCATTGCCAGGTGAATAATCCGGCTTTACCCAACCAGACCATATTTGATTGGCTGGATGATGTGCTGCCCCCGCGATAACAATCTTCCCAGGAGCATTCCGATGTCCCTCGTACAAACCCAAAACCTGACCAAAATCTACGGCTCCGGCTCCACAGCGGTGACCGCGCTCGACCATGTCAACATCAAGATCCATGACGGCGAATTCGTGGCTATCATGGGACCCAGCGGCTGCGGCAAGTCAACGCTATTGCACCTGCTCGGCGGGCTGGATACGCCCAGCAGTGGGAAAGTCTTCATCGACGGCGCTTCCCTCGCCGAGATGCGCGATGACAGGCTGACCGAACTGCGCCGCCGCCGCATCGGATTCATATTCCAGTTCTTCAACCTTATCCCGGTGCTGACCGCATCTGAGAATGCCGCGCTGCCGGTCACGCTGGACGGCCTTAAACCTGCCGAAGCAGCCGCCAAAGCGAAAGAGTGGCTGGCCCGTTTCGGCCTTGGCGAGCGCCTGTCCAGCCGGCCAGACCAGCTCTCCGGCGGGGAACAGCAGCGCGTGGCGATCGCACGCGCCCTGGTGGCCGAACCTTCGCTCATCCTGGCCGACGAGCCCACCGGCAACCTCGATACGCGCTCGGGCGACGAGATCGCCGGCCTGCTGCGGAGTGTCTCCAAACAGTACAACCGCACCATCATCATGGTCACCCACGACCCGCGTATCGCCGCCTACTCCGACCGGATCATCTTCCTCAAGGACGGCAAGGTGGTGGATGAAACGCTGCTGGAGAAAAAGAGCAACAGAAACGCTCAAATCGTGGCCGATAGAGTGAAAGAAGTTGGAGACTAGAGATTAGAGATTGTTCTCTAATCTCCAGTCAACCAGTCTCCGGAGTTAACATGAACCTCCAACTGACCCTTGCTGCCCGCTATCTTGCCGGGCGAAAACTGCGCACCGCGCTCACCACGCTCGCCATCATCTTTGGCGTGCTGCTCATCTTCGGCATGAACACCGTTCTGCCCACCATGATGGCTGCCTTGCAGGCCAACGTACAGGGCGCCGAAGGCGAAGTCGATTTTAGCATCACCAACGTCACCGGCGAAGCTTTCCCTGCTGGTGTACTTGACCGTCTGCGGGACGTTGACGGCGTGCGCGCGATGGCTGCTTCGCTTAACCGGACGATCAACCTGCCCCCTGATTATGTGGACGGGGACCCGTCCCACCCGGACACGGTGATCGCGATCAACTTGATCGGCGTCGTCCCGGAAGAAGCCCGCTCGCTACGCGCCTACCCGGTAGCTGCCGGCCGTTATCTGGACGAATCGGATACCGCTTCGGCTGTCATCTCGCAAACCCTGGCGGACGCGTTCTCCGTTGACGTGGGCGAGATCTTCCGCCTGCCCGCCGCCTCCGGCATGACCGGGCTGACCGTGGCCGGCATCCTGCCGGCGGACATCATGCCCGGCAACGAGGAAGTGCTGGTCAACCTGCCGCAGGCGCAGTTGATGACCGAGGAACCAGGCAAGGTCAATCTGATCGAGCTGAACGTGGAAGCCTTTGCAGACCAGGCCCGTCGCGCGGAAATCCAGGCGGCGGTCGAAGCTGCCCTGGGCGAAAGCTACCAGGTCGGGACCTTGATGGCGGGCGACGAAATGTTCGCCGCGATGGAGATGGGCCAGATGGCGCTCAGCCTGTTCGGCGTGCTGGCGCTCTTCATGGGCGGCTTCATCATCTTCAACACCTTCCGCACCGTGGTGATCGAACGCCGCCGCGACATTGGCATGCTGCGCGCCCTGGGCGCCACCCGGCGAACGGTGCTCGGGACCATCCTGGCCGAGAGCCTGATCCAGGGCCTGCTCGGTTCCGTTATCGGCTTACTGCTGGGTTACCTGCTGGCCGTAGGCATCATTCAAGTTGCCCGGGGGCCGATCAGCATGTTCGTCAACGTGCAGATGGGTGCGCCGGTCTTTTCGCCCGTGCTGGTGGTCGTCTCCCTGCTCCTCGGCGTGGGTGTGACCGTGCTGGCCGGCCTGATCCCGGCCTGGAACGCCAGCCACATCACCCCGCTGGAAGCGCTGCGCCCTTCGTTAGGAGAAGGCGAGTTCAACCGGGGAGCCGGCAGGGGATTCACCGTCGGTGTCGCCATCATCGTTTTAACGGCAGCAGCCATTTTGTCCGGGCAGGCTGCGCTGATCATCCCGGGCGGAATCCTGTTCCTGGTCGGATTGGTCCTGATCGCGCCTGCGATGGTGCGCCCGTTCGCGAGCCTGTTCGGCAAGCTGACGGCCTGGGCAACTGTCCGAGGGGGGATCGGCGGGCTGGCAGAGAGCAACCTGACCCGCCAGCCGGCGCGCGTGGCAGTGACGGCCTCGGCCAGCATGATCGGGCTGGCGGTCATCGTCGCGGCCGGCGGGCTGGTCTCCAGCCTGACCGGTACGCTGTACGACCTGATGCAGGACAACCTGGGCAGCGACTATCTCTTCATCCCGCCCTCGATCGGCCTGTGGAGCAGTAACGTAGGCGCCAGCCCGTCCCTGGCAGAGGATCTGCGCCAGGTGGACGGCGTGGAAGCGGTCAGCACCCTTCGGTTTGCGGCCACAAATACGAACGGCGTAGCGGTCTCGTTGTTGGGGATCGATCCGGTCTCTTTCGACCAGGTCAGCGGTCTGGATTTTATCGAAGGGAGCGAATCGGCTTACGGCGAAATTGCTGCCGGGCGGAATATGATCGCCAACGGCTCTTTTCTCTTATCTACAGGCACAAAGGTAGGCGATACGGTCGAGTTGCTGACCACCGACGGGAAAGTCCCGTACCGCATCGTGGCCGCCGGCAGCGACCTGCTCAACGCCAAGGTGACCACCGCTTATATCTCACAATCCAACCTTCAGGCGGACTTCGGCAGCACCGAAGACGTGTTCATCCAATTGAACCTGTCACCCGGCGCGGACCGCGCTGTAGCCGACGCGCAGATCAAGGCGTTGGCCTACGACTATCCTCAATTCCGGGTGATCTCCGGCGCAGACTATTTCGCCTCCATCAAGTCCCAGATGGACACCGCCTTCAGCGCCATCTACATTGTGTTCCTGGTGCTGGCCTTCCCCTCGCTGATCGCCATGCTCAACACGCTGACCATCGGCGTGCTGGAGCGTACCCGCGAGATCGGCATGATCCGCGCCGTGGGCGGCACGCGCAAACAGATCCGTAACATGGTCGTGGTCGAGGCCCTGCTGCTGGCCGCCATTGGGACCGCCTTCGGCATCCTGGGCGGGCTGTATTTAGGCTACGTCTTCGTAACCGGGATCGAGGTTATCTTCCCACTGGGCTATTTCTTCCCCTATACGGGCATCCTGGCAGCGGTCGCGATCGGCTTGATCTTTGGCGTGCTGGCGGCGATTATCCCTGCCCGGCAGGCAGCAAGGATGGATGTGGTCGCGGCGCTGAGGTATGAGTGAGCAGTAACCAGATAGACCCTAAAGGTTTTGAAACCTTTAGGGTCTTGTTTTTTCAATAGCAGCTTGGTTTCTGTGGTTCTTCTATTCCGGCAGCAACATATTAATGGCTTTCTGCGCCTCGCGTAAGACTCGCTCTGAAACCCATAGGGATGTTCTTGCAAATTGATCCAATAGCGTCATAGCCTGTGCCCGATCGTCTAAGTTACCAACTGCCGCATTCCATAGCAGCAAACCAATTGATCCATGCACTTCTAACCCCAATGACTCTGCAAATTGACGGGCTTTGGCATCGTCTGTCAGGAGCCAGTCCGCATTGATTTGCAAGGCCAAACCAATTGCCTCAGCCTCGCCTTGATCAATATGACCTTCCTGTACCCAACCTACAGCTTGTTTGTTGGACCTATTGTCCAAATCAACGACTTTCACCCAATTCGGTGGTCTCCAACCCTGTGCATTTGCCTCGAATTCTGAAGCAACAACAGGCGGGGTCAGAATTTCTCCCGCATGCTGGAGAAGATGAATAGCGCCCGCTTCGCTCAAATGCAATAGCGGACCGGTATCGCACACGACGATACGGGTCATTCCTTTTTACTCTTTTGCTTCACCGCCCATTCGATATCATCGAGCTGGTATTTCTCCGCCAGCGCGCGGTCCACGGCCACCTTTGGAACCAGACGGATAGAACCATCTTGCTCAACAACGGCTTCCAGCAAATCGCCTTCCTTGACTTTTGCCTTGCGGCGTGTCTGGGCCGGCAGGGTAATCTGCCCATTGCTCCGAACTTGAAGGTATTCAGACATGTTGCTCCTTTTCTGAAACTCTGAGACCCTGAGATCTCATTTATCATATGGCGATAAACCTATGTTGTCAAGGGCATGGTTAGTGAGAATGCTTGAATTATCTTATAATGTCATGTATAATCAAAAATGACTGACAAAATAAAAAACGTCAGTCAAGGAGAGACCATGTTACAAACCCGTATCGGGCGGCGCGGACAGATCACCCTGCCCCGCGAAGTGCGCCGCCGCATCAAAGTGGACGAGGGCGACCAGATCGCTTTCATCATCGAGGGCGAGCAGGTCATCATCAAGCCCCTCACCCAGTCCCTGCATGACCTGCGCGGCAGCGTCAGAGTGACCGGCGAGCAGGACTTCGATGCCATCCGTAAGGAAGTGACGGCCAAACGCGCTGGACGGGACAACAATGCAGGTTGAAACTTACTTCGTCGATACCAATTTGTTCCTGCGCTTCCTGACAAACGACCTGCCTGCGCAGGCGGATAAGGTCGAGGCCTTGCTGCGCCGCGCCGAGAAGGGAGAAGTGAAACTCGTCACAACCAGTTTGGTGATCGCCGAGATCGTCTGGACGCTGGAGAGTTTCTATCATATTCCGAAGTCTGAAATTCAGGACAAGGTTCTGGCCATCTTGAACACCCCCGGCCTGGACGTGGACGGCGCGGACCTGCTCTTACAGGCCGCCGTCTGGTACGCCGGGAAAAAGGCGGACTTTATCGACGCCTTCCATGCCTCCTGGATGCTGAAGCGCGAGATGGAATTGGTGTACACGTTCGACCAAAAACATTTCAATCGCTTTGGGGGGATAACGGCGCTGCTGCCGGAGTAGCGGCGTGTATGGATTGGCCGCAGCGTAGCGGTATGAGCGAATCAGCTCCGCCGAGGACTTATGCCCCCGCAGGCGGCTTCTTATTAATAGCCCGGACAGTAGAACCCTCCCATCT
>JAABUE010000107.1 GCA_011389535.1 Anaerolineales bacterium | reverse complement strand
CTCTTCGTTCACCAGGCCTTCCCCGCCGAACGCAGCCCAATCTTCGGTGCAACGCCGGCCTTGATTGCGGGAGTAGTTGCGGCAATCGCGGCCGGAGTGCTCATCTCCCTCCTCCACGCCTGGTTGTCGATCAGCATTCGGGCTGACCAGATCATCAGCGGCACGATCATCAACATCACGGCGCTCGGATTAACAAGCTACCTGAACCGCCTGATCAAGCCCTTTGACAGCGCAGGCACATTTCAGTCGTTCAGACCGCCAGCAGAACTTGTAAACTTGCCCGGTGTGGGTTGGATAGTCGAGATGTTTACGGCTGTGGGCCCGATTGCCATGTCAGTCATTGTGTTGGTGATCATTATCCAAATCCTGCTCTTTCGCTCTCGTTGGGGTCTACGGACACGGGCCGTTGGGGAACACCCCAAAGCGGTGGACACTGTCGGCATTAATGTTATCCGGCTTCGCTATCGTAACGTTCTGCTTGGAGGTGTGTTTGCTGGCTTGGCCGGTGCCTACCTTACACTCGAGGCGACCGGCTCTTTCCAGAACAACATGACCGCCGGCCGCGGGTTCATTGCTCTGGCCGCCTTGATCTTCGGGCGTTGGACGCCGCTGGGCGCGTTCGCCGGTTCGCTCCTCTTCATGGGATCTCAGGCGATCGGTGTAGCCATCCGTCTCGCCCCACCTGCGGGAGATTTGGGTACGTTCTTGGCTGGTATCCAACAAGCCTACCCAAGCCTCTACAACAACTTCTTCACCGGGCTGCCATACCTGCTTACGATCATTGTGCTGGCCGGAGTTATCGGCCGAAGTATCCCTCCTAGTGCGGTTGGCAAGCCGTATGAAAAAGAGAGCTCCACTTGAGCTAGATATAATCGCCGGCATCGAAAGAAGCATTTTGGGAACGAAACAGGAGCTTTTACATGCTCCTGTTTCGATTCACCACTTTGGGGGAATCCTAAAAGCGAGACTTTTTAATCTGCCTGCGATACAATAAGGTTACGTTTTTATACGGAGGAAGAGAAATGACCAAAACTACCCGCCTGGCTTCCATTTTTTTAGTTCTCTTAGTTGGATTATCCGCTTGTAACCTGCCTTCTAACGTCACCCCCACCCAGGGGGTGGACATCGTGCTGACCTCCGCTGCCCAGACCGTGGAGGCCAACATGACCCAGGCCGCGATTTTAAACCCGCCAACGGTCCCGGCCACCAGCACCGTGAATTTTCTAACATCGACGCTGGCTGTATCAACCACCAGCGTAGTTACCACCACTCCCCCTCCCACCCAAACCTGTGACGTTGCGCAATTCATCGATGATGTAACCATTCCGGATGGCACAATCCTTGATCCCAATGAAACCTTCACAAAGACCTGGCGTTTGAGGAACGCTGGCACCTGTACATGGACCCCCTCCTATGCGGTCGTCTTCAGCAGCGGAGAGTCGATGAACGGCCCGGTCAACCAGGCATTGACCGGAAACGTCAATCCCGGTCAGACAGTTGATATTTCTGTGGAACTCACCGCGCCTGGGGTGGCCGGCAACTACAGGGGCTACTGGAAGCTGCGCAACGCAGCAGGCGTGCATTTTTCTCAGTTCTATGTGGATATCGAAGTGAAACCTCTCACATCGACCGCAACGGCTACGCCAACAGGAACACCAACTGCCACGAACACGCCGTAAATTATTTCGAGTCGGAAGGTATAGCCTGGGTTTGAAAATAAGTTACAACTGCTACTATTCGCGATTTATCGAAACTGTCATCCAGGAGAATGAGAGTAACATGTCTAACCCATCAAGGTTGATTACCATTGTTTTACTTTTAACTCTGTTCTTAAGCGCTTGCAACCTGCCAGCCAGCACCGAGGAACCCGAAGGACCGGGAGCGATTCTGACTGCTGCGGCGCAAACCGTGGAAGCGAACCTGACCCAGTTAGCGATCCAAAACACGCCTACCGTATCTATCCAGCCAACGAGCACTCCGGCGGTGGCAACTGCCACATCGGCTGTGCTATCACCAGCAGTGCCTTCTTCCACCAGCGGCGCATTGCCAGCTACAGCCGGTTCCGATTGCGATGATGCTGATTTCGTGGCCGACGTGACGATCCCGGATGGCACTGTTATGGATGCGGGCGAATCGTTTACTAAGACCTGGCGCTTGAAAAATGCGGGAACATGTTCGTGGACAACATCCTATTCGGTTATCTTCAGCGACGGCGATTCTATGGGCGGGCCTGCAACCCAGGCTTTTACCACGACTGTCAATCCCGGCCAGACTGTGGATATTTCCATCGACCTTAAAGCGCCGTCAACGCCCGGGAACTATACCGGCTACTGGCAGCTGCGCAACGCAGCCGGCGTCACGTTCGCTACCTTTTATGTGGAAATCAAAGTCAGCGAGAACGGCGCATAAGCGGTGCCGGGCTCGTTTCAAGTTGCCGATAACAAGTTTTAGAATTACGCACTTCGCGAAAAGATACCAAAAACAAGGCTGGCGTGTGCAGCACGCCAGCCTTGTTTTGTCCTTTTCCCTTAAGCATCATGCCAAGACCATTTATCCGGACGTTTCATTTGATTAACGTTTTCTAATGTGCAGACAGTATAATATTCCGCTGGCAAATCTCTATGTTGCCGAAAGGACAAAGAATGCAAAGAAATCGAAAGACTATCTTTCTATCCATTCTCATGCTCGTAGCATTGCTTTTGACGTCCTGCGGGGGTGCGGGAGCAGAGGCAGACGCGATCGCGACCGCTGTTGCGATGACGGTGGTTGCGCAAGAAACGGAGAGGGCAGAGGCCACAAATACGCCCAGGCCAACGGAAGCAGGCTCAACGTCCACGCCTGAAGCGGCAAATACCGCTCCAACGGCTGCTACGTTCTCGCCGCCAACGGCTCCCGGATCCACTGGTTCAGTCCAACAGTGTCAGGTGGTGGCTAACCTGGTCGGTGAAACCATCCCCGATGGCACCATTTTTCAACCCGGCGAAACCTTCCAGAAGACCTGGCGCGTGAAAAACAATGGCACCTGCACCTGGAACACTGCGTACAAAATCGTTTACTGGAGCGGTGACCTGATGGGCGCTTCGATGGAGTATCCGCTCCCCAGAGTGGTAGCCCCCGGGGAGGAGGTGGAAATTCCGCTTTCGCTCACAGCACCGACCTCAAATGGAAATTTTTCCGGATACTGGAAACTCCGGTCAGAATGGGGAACTGCGTTTGGCGTTGGCCAGTATGACCAGCCCATTTACGTCCAAATCAACGTCAACGATTCAGAGGACCCCGACTTCGGCGTCACAAATGTAACCTATAAGCTCGTACGCGAGCCTGCTGTAGGGTGTGCAACCAATGTCCGGTACTATGTGCATGCGACTATCTCAACCAATGGGCCGGCCACCGTCAAGTTTCAATGGCTGCAAAGCGATGGGAACAATACCAGACCCAACCCTGGCCCAAACTTTACCCTAAAGTTCACCGAGGCGGGTTCTATGACTGTAACCCGTGATTGGTCCTTCCACCTGGGCTCGACCCCGGGCACAAAGTGGATGCAACTCGTGATCATTGAACCTGAATATCGGGAATTCCCACAGCAAACCTTTGTTTACGATTGTAAGTAAAATCAGATCCATGTTCCTGGACGGCCGAGGCTCATGCCTCGGCTTTTTTGTGGAACTTCAATGCCACATTGAACGTCTATATCCTTAAGAATATATTATTCTAAAGATTGAATGCTGCCGTTTTCCTTGCCGAAAAATTTGTTCAGGCCAGCATGAAAGGATATGGAGGTTCTTATGAAAAAGAGTCTCACCACAATTTCAGGGATCGCAATCCTGACAGTTTTTCTTTCAGCCTGTAACCTGGGTGTGAACGCTACACCTGATGGGGCTGCAACTTTGAATCCGCTTTACACCGCTGCCGCACAGACATTACAAGCGATGGTAACCGAGCAGGCCAGCATGACACCCGTCAGTGTGGTGGCAACTTCGACCCTGTTCCCTTCGCCAACTCCCATATTGTCATTTCCCACATCTACGGCTTATGTCGCACCTGTTCCGGTTAAGCGCTGTGATGCCGCGGCTTTTGTCAAAGACGTGACCATCCCGGACGGTTCGAATCTCGGCCCCGGAAAATCGTTTTCAAAGACATGGCGATTACAAAACGTTGGCTCGTGTAGCTGGAATTCATCCTATGCGCTGATATTTGTCAGCGGAGATGGGATGAGCGCACCCAGCGTGGTGGGTTTGCCTGGCAACGTAAATCCCGGTGAAACCGTGGACGTGACAGTAAATTTGGTCTCGCCCTCTAAAAAGGGCCATTACCGCAGTTACTGGAAGCTACGCAACGCCTCTGGCGTTTTGTTTGGAATCGGCGCGCAGGCGGATACCGCTTTCTGGGTGGACGTGAATGTCCTCGGGCAGGAATATGGTGCCTACGACTTCGTCGCCCGTGCCTGTGATGCAAAATGGGAAAGCGATCGAGGTGTTCTACCCTGTCCCGGCATCGAGGGTGATGACGATGGCTACGCATTGCAACTGTCTGACCCACGGATGGAAAACGGGTCAAAGCCCAATCAACCCGGCCTGTTGACCGTGCCCAGACATACCAGGAACGGGTACATCTCTGGCCAGTATCCTGCTTTCAATGTACAGGAAGGGGATCACTTTATCACCAGCATCAACTGCCAGTACAATGCCAATACCTGTAACGTAGTCTTTAAGCTCGAATATCAGGTTGGCGATAATAAAGTAAAAACGTTGAAGGAATGGCACGAAATATACGAGGGCAAATATTATCCGGTCGATATCGATCTTAGCTCTTTGGCCGGAAAGAACGTCAAATTCTTCTTGACCGTTTCTGCGAACGGTACAAAGGGCAAAGATTACGCGCTATGGCTCGCTCCGCACATCGTGCGCCAGGGGACCCCTCCTCCTACCCCCTCCATGACGACCAGCCCGACAATCACTGCAACTGCCTCGCCCACTTCAACTGCAACTATAACCGCGACCACGACCGCAACAGCGACCGCAACGGAAACACCAACTGCGACAATCGTTCCTTAAAATACCGGTCGATGCTCATGCCATGGCTGCCAGCCTGAAAACAGGCTGGCAGCCATGGTTCTTTTTCAGAGAGCAAGGTGCGTTATAATCAAAAATGGAGATGCAAGTTCTTCACAAACCTAAGCAAAAAATGTATGGAGGTATCCAATGCGATACACGAAGAGTAGTTGGCTGATCATCATGCTTGCGCTTTCGCTGGTCCTTTCAGCCTGCAACTTTGGTCAGGAACCGGAACCCACGCCAGATGTTGGCGCCATTTTCACAGCCGCTGCGGAAACGGTCATTGCAGAGTTCTCCCTGGGGCAAACCCAGACTGCTCTGGCAGCGCCCACAGCCACACAGACCCCAACTTCTGCTCCACCCACTTTTGAAATAGTAAGCCCGGGCGCAGGTTCTCCGGCGACAACCCCGCTCGCAACTTTTGGAATTGGAACACAACCTGCCGCCCCCGGCGCCCTGCCAACCATCACATCAGCGGTCGTTCTAAATACTCCAGCTGCCGCAGTGTGCATGAATTCGGCATTTATTGCAGACGTCACTTATCCGGACGGCACAGTGGTGGAAGATAATGCAAATCTTGCAAAGGTTTGGAGCATCCAAAACACCGGTACGTGCACCTGGGACGATGGATTTTCCCTGCAGCCCGTAACGGGGGACGCAAAAGGAACCTGGGTGATCGATCAAACCAGCGAATTTGTTGACCCGGATGAAATTGTCGAAATCCGGATAGATATAAAAACACCTTCGACGGGCGGCGAATGGGGTGGCTGCTGGAGAATGCAGGGCGATAACGGTCAATTCTTCGGCACGCTGTTGTGCCTGCTTGTGATGGTGGAATAAGATCAAGGCCGTGCACTGCATAAACCTGGAGGGCCAATGTTCAAACAAGTCCTGATGCTGACCCTGCTGGCGAGCCTGCTATACGCCTGCGGCCCTACTGTGCCGGTTGAGCCGACGTTAAGTGTCGAAGCTATTCACACGTATGCAGCCGAAACCGTTATCGTGGAATTCACCCAAACGGCGCTCGCCGCTCCGCCCACATCGACAGCCACCGCGACCGAATCCGTCACCGCTACCCCCGAGGGGACTGTTCAACCGACCGCGACAGTGGCGCCGACCAACAATCCGTTCGAAACCACGCCGACCCAGCTCCTCTGCGATGACGCCGCATGGGTTGGCGATGTGACCGTGCCAGATGGCACGCAGATGTCGCCGGGGCAGGACTTTGTCAAAACCTGGAGCGTTCGCAATACGGGCTCCTGTACGTGGGGAACAGGATATGCTCCCATCTTCGCCTTTGGCGAAAGAATGGGCGGCATCGCTGAACCACTCAACGGCGCTATTGCTCCGGGTGAACTGGTAGAAATATCTGTGCGCTTCAAGGCGCCCAGCAACACCGGTGAATTCTCGAGCACCTGGCGTATGGCAAACGCGACCAATATCCCGTTTGGCGAGAATATCTTCGTGCTCATCGTTGTCCGTTGAAGCTAACTTTTCAAAAATAGGGGGCAGTGGAGAGTTGCGGACTGGCTGCGCCAAGTCCGCAACTCTCCACACCCCAATTTATCGAA
Source organism: Anaerolineales bacterium (assembly GCA_011389535.1). Classification (GTDB taxonomy): domain Bacteria; phylum Chloroflexota; class Anaerolineae; order Anaerolineales; family Villigracilaceae; genus JAABUE01. The sequence goes on along the minus strand of JAABUE010000107.1, from coordinate 1,820 downwards.
TTGAAAATATGAACCTGAAGCAAGCCATCAAAGAGAAGGCGCGCCGGCTGGGTTTTCCCCTGGCCGGCGTTACTTCGCCTGACCCGCCTCCTCATATCTCTATTTTCGAACGCTGGCTGGATGCCGGGCGCCACGGCGAGATGGGCTACCTAGCGGATGAGCGTGGCCGCACACGCCGCGCAGACCCGCGCACGATCCTGTCTGAATGCCAATCCATCCTCGTGCTGGCCGCACCCTACCACGACCCGAAGGCTGCGGAGGCTTCCGATGAATCTGGCCCCGGTCCAAACGGGCGCGTGGCCGCCTATGCCTGGGGCGACGATTACCATACTGTGTTCCCTCCCAGGCTGCAGGAACTGGTAACCTTTATCGAAGAGCAAGTCGGACATTCTGTACCCAATCGATACTATACCGACACCGGCCCCCTGCTCGAACGCGACCTGGCCCAAAGCGCCGGGCTGGGCTGGATCGGCAAAAATACCTGCCTGATCAACCCCAAACAGGGCTCCTACTTCCTTCTGGCGGAAATCCTGCTCGGCCTGGAATTGGAACCCGATCCTCCTTTCAACACCGATCACTGCGGCACATGCACTCGCTGCATCGATGCCTGCCCCACCGAATGCATCCTGCCGGACCGGACCATCGATGCCCGCCGCTGCATCTCATATCTCACCATCGAGCTGAAAGACAACATCCCGGGAGAGATGCGCCCGATGCTGGGAGACTGGGTCTTCGGCTGCGACGTCTGCCAGATGGTCTGCCCGTGGAACCGTTTTGCCAGCCCTGAAGGAGACGCTTCCTTCGCCCCCCGGCCCGACGTGCCAACCCCGAACCTGATCCGCGAATTGGAACTGACACCCGAAGGCTTCAACCGCAAGTTCAAGAACAGCCCGCTCAAGCGCGCCAAGCGGCGTGGTTATTTGCGCAATGTAGCCGTTGCAGCAGGGAATTCAGAGGATGAGCAAGCAATCCCCGGGCTTGAAAAAGCGCAGAACGACGAGGAAGAATTGGTACGCGACCATGCAACCTGGGCAATGAAAAGAGTAACGCGACATTAATAATGTCGCACAACAATGTTATGAAACCAAAACTGCTGATCGCCACCAACAACAAAGGCAAAATCAGGGAAATCCGGGCCATCCTGCAAGAACTGGAACTTGAACTGGTCACCCCCACCGACCTCGGCCTGGAACTGGACGTGGAGGAAGACGGCCAGACCTATGCCGAAAATGCGATCAAAAAAGCGCTGGCCTTCTCAAACGCCAGCGGATTGACAGCCCTGGCTGACGACTCCGGCCTGGAAGTAGACGCGCTGGATGGCGCGCCCGGTTTGCACTCTGCGCGCTATGCTCCTCTTCCCAACGCCACTGACGCTGATCGCCGGGCGATCCTGCTGCTAAACTTAAGCAGAAAACCACGTCCGTGGGCGGCGCGGTTCCGGGCAACGGTGGCAATTGCAAGTCCCGGAAGAGACGTAACCACCGTCGAGGGAAGTTGTCCCGGTGAGATCATCCCCGAAGAACGCGGGGAGGGCGGCTTTGGCTACGATCCCATTTTCCGTTTGGAAGGTTTAAACAAAACCATGGCCGAGCTGGAAATGGATGAAAAAAATCGCCTGAGCCATCGCGGCCAGGCGTTGAGGAAAGCCATTCCCATTCTGACGGAGCTGCTGAAAAATCAGCACTAATTTCAAACGGAGAAGCTACAATTTAAGAAGTCCGAAAATAAGGGTGGGCGTGCTGCGCACGCCCACCCTTATTTTCGGTATCTTTTCTCAACTTGTGTATGTCCGAAGAAGTTAAGTCCGAACAAGTTTTTCG
>JAABUE010000106.1 GCA_011389535.1 Anaerolineales bacterium | reverse complement strand
CTGTCATCCAGACCGACTGTGGCCAGGCCGGGCGTGTGCGCTTCCGTCATCGGCTCCAGCCGGACGTGTTTGCCTGTCAATGTTACGGGGGTTCTCCAATCCGTCACGGTTTCAACCACTCCTCCTCCAATTTATCCTGCGTGGGAAGATACGGCATTTGCGGCCTATCCATGCCTAAATATTCTGCTAGAGCGGCGCGCATCGCTGTCCGGTCGTCCCAGGGATACTCGATTTTCCCGAAGCACATGGATTGCTCGTGCCCCTTTCCACAGGAGAGAACAACATCACCCGGACGGGCCAAACGCAATGCGAATTTGATTGCTTCTCCTCGGTCTGGCACCCGCCAAAAGGTCTCTCCTTCACGCCCACCCCTGGACGTTTCGCCAGCCGCCATTTCGTCGAGGATCCCGTCCAATGACTCTGTGCGAGGGTCTTCGGCGGTCAACACGGTTAGATCGGCCAACCCGGCAGAGGTCTCAGCCATCATCCGGCGCTTCTCTTTGTCCCGCAAGCCTGCCGAACCGAAGACAACAATGATGCGGGGATTCTCCCTCACCCCTAACCCCTCTCCCGGAGGGAGAGGAGAACTCGCTAGCATTTCACGCGCAGTTTCCAGTGTCGCCTTCAACGCATTGGGAGTGTGCGCGAAATCCACCATTGCTGTGAAATCCTGGCCCATATCGATCACCTCCATACGGCCGGGAATTCCCGGCAAAGCGGCAATTCCTTGTGCGGCGGTCTCAGGCTCAATCCCCATCTCGATCACGGTCGCGCCCAGCGCCGCCAGACAGTTTGACACATTGTACCGCCCGACTAAGTTTACCTTTATGCCTACGCGAAATTTAGAATGTTTGGCAATAAACCGCATCCCATCCGGGCTGTATGTTAAATCAATTGCCTGCAGATCTGCCCCATCACCCAGGCCATAAGCTATCTTATTTACGTTCACGAGTTCGTTTAGAAAGTCAAAGGACTGATCATCATGGTTAAGAACTGCCAGGCGTGGATTGCCCTCTGGTTTTATGCTTGTCCTTTCCAGGCTGGTAAACAGACGCGCCTTAGCCGCACGGTAGTTCTCATAAGAACCGTGTTCATCGAGATGCTCATGGGTGATGTTGGTTACCACACCAATATCGAACTCACAGGCATCCACACGGTGCTGCGACCAGCCATGGGAGGTGGTCTCCAGCACAACGTGCGTCAGGCCAGCCTCGACCATTTTGGCGAGATAACGTTGTACGTCATGGGCATCCGGTGTGGTGACATGGAAACCTGTATCTAACACTTCATCCCCGATTACCGCGTTGACGGTCGAAATCATGCCAGCCTTTATTCCTGCTGCCACCAAAATCTGATAGATCAGATTACAGGTAGTGGTTTTACCGTCAGTGCCGGTTACGCCGATCACCGTCAGTTTGCGACCCGGCCAATCGTAAAAGGCAGCAGCCAGATAGGTCAGGATTTGACGCGGATTTTCCACACGAACGTATGGAACAGTCAACGTTTGGATATCTTTTTGTCCCACCACCGCAACTGCTCCATTTTCAATCGCGTTTGGGATATAAGAGTGTCCATCCACAGAACCGCCCTGCATGGCAACGAACAGGTCTCCGGATTTGACAAGGCGGCTGTTAATTGCAATCCCCGTCACGGTGGTATCAGGAAGTATTTTTGTAGAACTTTCAAACGGAAAATCGAAAAGCAATGTGGATAGTTTTTTCGCGCGCATAAGCTTGTTTTACCATATTACAAAAAGACCTGACAGATTTTAAAACCTGTCAGGTCTGATCGTTGACAAATCGAGTTACTTCAAATTCTGGCGTAAGCCTTCTAGCTTGCCGGCCACAGAGCCATCCATAACCTTATCGCCGACTTTGATGACCAAACCGCCCAAAATGGACGGGTCTACACGGAAGGTCACCACCTGCGCACCGACCTTAGCCAGCACGTCTCGTTTGACGGTCTCCTGCTCACTCTCGGTCAGCGGCAGCGCGCTGGTAACCTGAGCGGATTCACCCTTAAAGGATACATCATCGAGTACGACGACCTTACCGGATCTGACGCCGGAGAAGAACTCATCCAGCAACGTGTGCTGGCGCTTCTCATCCAGAGTATCTCCAACCAGTTTTTGGGTCGCAGCAATAGACAGAGCAGCCACCTGGCCGCGTAAATCACCCAGAATGCGATTGCGTTCCGCTTCCGCTTCGTTCAGGGCTGCTTCATGAGCCTGGACAGCTTCAGCTTCGGCTTCGGTTTTGACTTCCTTGGCAACGCCTTGCGCACGCTCACTGGCCTCCCGCACCACTTTGCTGGCCTCTGCCTGCGCATCAGCTACAATCTTGGCGGCTTCTTTTTCAGCCGCAGCACGCGCTTCCGCGGCGACGCGAGCATCTTCCAGGCCCTGTGCAATAGTCTGGCGTCGCCTGTCAAGCAAGCCAAGGATAGGCTTGTAGACCCAGGCACGCAGGACGACAAATAAAATCAAGAAGTTGAAGATCTGGAGCAGCAGATAGCCCAGATTCAGACCTAATTTTTCCAAGGTAACCTCCTCCCTTTCTCAGTTTTAGAATACGAACAGGATCAGGAGAGCGACAACCAGACAGTAAATCGCTACGGCTTCGGCAAAGGCGATGCCAAGGATCATGTTGGTCTGGATGGTGCCGGTTGCATCCGGGTTTCGGCCCATGGCCTGTACCGCACCACCGGTGACGATACCAATACCAGCGCCTGCACCGATAGCTCCAATCATGGCCAGGCCAGCACCGATCAATTTGCCAAGGATGGCAGCAGCTTCTACTTCCATTTCGAAATACCTCCGTTTCAAGTTTCGGGCGGGGGAACCGCCACTATATATGGTGTGTTTCCCGGGCGTCATCCGCCCGAATTACGCGTGCACTTCTTCTTCGTGATGCTCACCGTGACCCTGCGTGGCCTGGGCCATAAAGGTCATGGTCAGCATACCGAAAACGATGGCCTGGATCAGACCAACAAAGAATTCCAACATCAGGAAGCCGACCTGGAAAAAGCCCAGGCCGCCTGCGCCAAGCAGCGCTCCCATAACAAACAACAGAACCGAACCAGCGAAGATGTTACCGAAGAGACGAAAGGCAAACGACAGTATCTTCGAGAATTCGGAGATCAATTCCAACAGACCAACCACAAAGTCAATCAGGCCGAATATCGGTACGCTGAAGAATGTTTTAGTATTCCAGAACTTGGTGAGATAGCCAAGCCCCTGGGCACGGAACCCGATAACCTGTACCATGATTACCGCGATCAGAGCCAGGGCAACCGTGAAATTCAAATCTGTGGAGGCAACACGAATGTATGGGATCAGCCCATACAAACCGCTGCCTTCGCTATGAGCGGCTTCTTCAGCAAGCTCTTCCTCCGGCTTGACGATGGTTGCCGCAAAGCCCAAATCCTGGATAGGATAGCCGTGCTCATCTTCATGCAGGATACCGATGCTATCCACGCCTGGAAACAACTCCATCCAGTTAACCACTAGAACCAGGAGCGTAATGGTAGCAAACCACGGGAAGATTGCCCGCGCCCACTTGCCGGCGGTTCCTTCGGTGAGGTTGTAAAGACCTTCCAGCAAAGCTTCCACAGCGCCAGGCAGACCCTTAGGCACCATAGCGCCGCTCCTGACTGCCCGGTATACCCCAAATGCAATCAACAGCAAAATAACATCTGCAAGGAGAGTCGCCAGCAGCGTATTCGTCATATAGATATCGCCGATACCAGGGATGGTAAACAACGGACCATGACTGAGCACTTCTGCCGGCAGCTGGACGTGTGGCTGGATTGGAGGGTAGTAACTGGCCGCAATCGCGCTTGCAATGATCAATGCGAGCACGATCCAGCGGTTCACACCCCAGCGCCATCCACCTTTCTTTTCTTTTTTTTCACTCACGATCAGCATCCTCCTCAGTGGTGGGGACTTTTGATTTTTCTGTATTGTATACTGGCTTTATGCGGTTGGTTGCCGCTCTCACCATGCGGAACATGAGAAAGAGCGTTACCGGCACACTGCCAATTAAGAGAACGATTGTAAAAAGTGGTCTGGTGGCGAAATAACGGTCCAGCCACAGCCCCGCAAATAGAGCGACGAAGATAATAACAAGGGTAAGACATCCCACCTGCCCGGCGATAGATGCCATCGTCAGGTTCATAGCATACTGGAAACGATCTTTTCCCTGATTCTCCGGCTGGCTCATTGGTTGCGGATTATATCACAAGGACTTAACGAGCGTCAATTTTATAAGTGACAGCCACTGAAATGTGGCTATCACCTATAATTTTCTAAAATAAGTTCAACGCCGCTGCGCCCGAGAGCCCAAACCACGGAGCAAACAATGTGCCGACCAGCAAGATGCCCAGCGTAAGGACCACCAAACCAATCGCATACGGTCGAGTGAGCGGGATGGGATGCGCTTCCTCGTCCTCACCTTCCATTCGATACAGGTACACTACCTTCAAAACAGTCAGGTAATAGTACAAGCCAATGATAGAGTTGAGAATACCGACAACTGCCAGCCAGACCATATTGACCTGCACTGCCGCAGCAAAGACAAACACCTTGGCAACGAAGCCACCGAAAGGCGGCATGCCCGCCAGTGACAGGAAGGCCACCAGCATTGCGAGTGCCAGTCCAGGGGAACGACGGCTCATACCGGCATAATCTTTGATTTCATCCGAGCCAGTGATGCGCCCGAAGGCCATTACGATCCCGAAGGCTGCCAGGTTGGTCAAGATGTATGCCAGCAGGTAGAACACCACGCTGGTTACTCCCAATTCTGAAACCGCAACGACACCGATCATGGCGTAACCTGCATGTGCAACAGAAGAATAAGCCAGCAGGCGCTTTATATTACTTTGCTTCAAGGCAACCAGGTTGCCCAATGTCATCGTGATCGCTGACAGCACCGCCAGGATAGAAGCCCACTCGTAGGCAATGTCCGGGAATACGACTATGAACAGTCTTGTCAGGACAGCAAAACCAGCAGCTTTTGAAGCTGTTGAAAGGAAACCAGCAATTGGAGTCGGAGCGCCCATATAAACATCAGGAGCCCAGAAGTGGAACGGGACAATCGAGACTTTGAATCCAAGTCCCACCACGATGAGCACCACCAGCCCCAGCGCAACACCCAGGGGTAACTGGCCTGCCACCGCCATGGACGCCAGCTCGTACAAATTGGTGGTCCCGGCAAAACCGAAGAGCAGGCTGAAACCGTACAGCATGATCGTCGAGGTCAAAGCACCGTATAACAGGTACTTGAACCCGGCTTCGGTGGAGCGTTCGTCCGACAGCATGAACCCAGCCAAAACGTAGAGAGGGATCGAGGTGGTTTCAATCGCCAGATAGAGCATGATCAAATCAGCGGAAGCAGCCATCAGGCACATGCCGAGCGTGGTGGCTACCAGGAGAATGTACGCTTCGCCTCGTTTCCCCATCGTCTCATGGTCCATCATAAACAGGGCAGTGATAGCCGCGCCGAAAACGAACATCATCTTGAAGAAGAAACCCAGCCAGTCGTAACGCAGCATGCCGCCAAAGACGATTACCGGTTCGCCGGGGCGGCCGGCAAACAGGCTGACTGCCATGATCGCCAGCAGGCCGCCAGCCGTCAGCCAGCCAGCGTTGCGGCGATCTTCACCCTTCCAAAAGGGCTCCACAATCAAGAGCAGCAGACCCAACACGAGAAGGAGTATCTCAGGGAGGATCGACAGGAACATGACTGGAGTGTAGGACATTTATGCACCTCCCAAAAGGCGCAGGATGTTGTCCACGCCAGTTTGCACCATCGGCACCATCAGGCCGGGGAACAATCCGATTGCGATCATCAAAATACAGACCGTAACGATGGCAACCTTATCCAAAATGTTGACATCTGTGATATGCCCTTCGAGGCTTTCAGGCATCGGTCTAAAGAAGACATCGCGGATATTGCGCATGATATAGGCTGCCGTGATGACAATTGAAATGCTGGCTATGATCGCAACCCAGGGTTGGATCTCCCAGACACCCATGAAAATGGGAAATTCAGCTACGAAGCCTGAGAAGCCCGGCATGCCCATAGAGACCAGGCCCCCAATAATAAAGCCGATCGCAGCAAACGGCATCACCTTGCTCATGCCGCCCAACTCAGGGATCTGGCGGGTATGCGCACGGTCATAGATCATGCCGGTGACAGCAAAGAAGAGCGCCGTCATCACCCCGTGTGAGAACATTTGCACGCCCGCACCGGTTAGGCCGGTCTTGTTCAGTGTAGACAGGCCAAGCATCACCAGGCCCATGTGCGACACCGACGAAAATCCGATCATGTATTTCATATCTTCTTGCATAAAAGCAATGAACGCGCCGTAGACGACAGCAATCGCGGCAAAAAGCATAATGAGCCAGGACCAATACTGCGCGCCCTGTGGCAAAAGCATGATACCGACCCGCAAGGCAGCGAAAGCCCCAAGCTTCATCAGCACGCCCGCATGAAACATGGAAACAGCCGTTGGCGCAGCCACGTGACCGTCCGGCGACCAGTTATGGAAAGGCCAGATACCGCCCAGCACTGCAAATCCCAGGAAGACCGGCAGGAACCAGATTATCTGGAACTGCTCAGAGAAGCCCGCCTGTTCCAGCTGAAGCATATCAAAGGACAACACACCCGTATTCTGGTAAGCAACCCAATACATGGCCAGCGCGCCCACCAGAGAAACCACCGAGCCGATAAACAGGTACAGAGTCAACTTCATGGCCGCATATTCGCGCGTCACGATCCAGCCCCATATGGCGATGAGCAGGAACATGGGGAAAACAGCAATCTCATAGAAGAAGAACAACTGGAACAGGTCCAGCGCGACGAACACACCGAACACGCCGCTGGCCAGGATGAACAGGAATGCGAAGAACTCGCGAGGACGGTCGTCGATGCCCCAGGAGATCAATACCCCGGTGAACATGACCACACCGGTCAACAACACGAGCGGGGCGCTCATGCCGTCCACGCCAACGTGGTAACCTATCCCAAGGGCGGGCAGCCAGTTATGTTGTTCCTGGAATTGGTAGCCTCCTGCGCTCGGGTCATATGTGAAATACACCCAAATTGAAAGCAGCAGGGCAAAGATCGCTGCAGCCAGCGCGGTGACACGTACTTCGTTTTTGCGCTCTTTGGGCATCAGCAGGATCAACATGCCTGCGACGATGGGGGTGAAAACGATAATGCTTAGGATTGGAAACGTCATGATCCACCTCTAGAACAATGCAACCACGGCTTTGTTGATCACGTTCAGGATCCAGGCCGGCCAAACGCCGATCCAAAGGATCATAACCATGAGCGGAGCCATGACAAGGATTTCACGGAAGTTGATCTCAGTCAGCCGGTGCTCGCCGTGCGCCCAGTGTTCGTTCAACGGGCCATGCAGAACGGACTTGATCCCTTTCAGGATGTAAGCGCCGGTGAAGAGCAGGCCAAGCATGCTGATGGCCGTATAAACCGTCAGGATTGGCCAGCTGCCCCGCACTACCAGGAATTCAGACACGAAGCCATTCAACCCGGGCAGGCCGAGCGAAGCCATACTGGTGAAGATCAGAATACCGCCATAAACCGGCACCAACGGGAACAGGCCGCCGAAGTCGTTAAGGTTGCGGGTATGGGTGCGTTCGTAGATCACGCCGACCAAAAAGAACATGCCCGCTGCCGATAACCCGTGGTTGAACATCTGCAGGATAGCGCCGTTCAAGGCAAGCGGATAACTGGCCTGCACGACCGGGTCAGTCGAACCCCTGGCAGCTGCCGCAGCAGCGATGCCCAAAACCACAAAGCCCATGTGGTTGACCGATGAGTAAGCGACCAGGCGCTTGAAGTCGGTCTGGCCATAGGAGCCGAACGCTCCAAAGACGATCGCCGCCGTTGCCAGGAAGGCCAGCGCACCGGCATAGACCAGAGCCTGCTCCGGGTACAACGGCAAGATCAGGCGTAAGAAACCGTACGCGCCAAGCTTCAAAAGCACACCTGCCAGGATCATGGACCCGGCGGTAGGCGCTTCCGTGTGCGCATCCGGAAGCCAGGTGTGGAACGGCCACAGGGGAACTTTGACCGCAAAGGCGATCACGAAGGCCCAGAAGGCGACCGTTTTGACGGTAGCAACATCCAGCCAGGCCGGAAGGTTGGACAATGTTTGGGCAGCGGGCCAAAGCTCGTAGAGGCGAGGCAGGTCATAGGTCCCGAACGCGACGCCCAGCATCTGGACGGCCAGCAGCAGACCCAGCGAGCCACCCATGGTGTAGATCATGAACTTGAGGGAGGCATAATTCCGGTTGGCGCTTCCCCACTGGTTGATCAGGAAGTACATCGGGACCAGACCGATTTCCCAGAAGACGAAGAAGATCAGCAGATCGAGCGCCAGGAAGACGCCCAGCATGCCCGTCTCAAGGAACAGGAACAGCATCATATAGGCTTTGACCCGGTCACTGATGTTGAA
>JAABUE010000105.1 GCA_011389535.1 Anaerolineales bacterium | reverse complement strand
ACATCCGCTTGGGAGAGCCATTCAAGCTGAACCCTGGAACGGAGCGAGTTTCGCGAGAAATCCGCCAGAAGATGGTAGACGAGATGATGGTCCGCCTGGCAGCCATGCTGCCGGAGTACTATCGCGGGGCATATTCTGACCTGGAAAATACGGAAGAAAAGTATCTTTCCAACCTGTATACGTGACCATTTTCCCAAGTAAGCCTTACATTTTTGCAAGGCAATTTTCATGATGGGCGCATCCTATCCTGTATGATTACGTCATGGTAGATGTAGAAAGGAGCTACAAATGAAAAGAATGAAAATCATATCCACTATAGTGTTAGCGACGATCTTGCTTGCCACCCAGATCATTGCCGTTGGTGCGGCGCCAGCCAGCCAGGATACTCTCCCCATTACAGGGACGGTTGAAAATATCACGCTGGAAACCGATGCAGAAACCGGGGAAACAACGGTCGTTGTGACTTTGACGGACGAATTGGGAGAGACCCAGATGGTCAGACTAAGTCTCGAAGATGCAGCTACCCTGGGTCTGGTCGTGGATGGCGAGCCGGTCGATCCCGCCACCATTGAGGAACCCCTCATGATCGATCCTGCCCTGGTCATTCCAGAAGAGACAGGGGAAGAAGAGGAAGAGCAACACCCGGTCGGTTCAGCGATAGCCGATTTCTTCTCCGACCTGCTGGGTGTGGACTACGAAACGGTTATGGATTACCACGATGAAGGAGTTGGTTTCGGGGTAATCGCCCAGGCCCTTTGGATGACAAACGCGCTGGAAGGTGATTCCGAAACCTTCGCTGCTATCCTGGAAGCGAAACAAAACAACGATTTTGGAGAAATTACGTTACCGGATGGCAGCACACCCCAAAACTGGGGGCAGTTCCGCAAGGCTGTCATGCACGACCGCGAAAAATCCAAGGAAAACCTGGGCGCAATCATGTCTGGCCGGGCTGACGATGGTCAGGGTGAAGAAACCCAAACCGAAACCCAGAACAACGGAAACGGGAATAACCCCGATAAAGACAAGGGCAATAACGGTAATAACAACGGAAACAATCCTGACAAAAACAAAGATAAAGGCAATAACGGAAACGGCAACAACAAAAACAAGGATAAAGGGAACGGCAACAACTAATGTAAAAAAGGACCAGCGGCCCATGGCCGCCGGTCCTTTTTTAGAACTTGTAAAAGTATAGATTGGTCTCCCAGGGTTTGAAACCCAGGCGCTGGTACAGGCGGTTCGCAGCTTCCCGCCGGGGATTCGAAGTAAGCGCCACACCATCAGCGCCTGCCTCCCGGGCCATGCTCAGCGCATGCCGCATCAGCACCTCGCCAATCCCCTTGCCACGCATCGATTCGTCTACAACCACATCCTCCACCCGCGCGCGGATGCCTGTCGGCACGCGGTAAACGATCAGGGTCAAAACGCCTGCAATGGGAGCCAACTCGTCAGGATCGCGGGCAATTAACAATATCGAAGATTTTGAAGAAACCAGCGCTTCGATTTCCCTGCGTGAGGGAGGGGGAACAGTTAATTTCAGCTGGGGGATCAAGCGCTCGAAAGCGCCGATCAATTCGTCTGTGACAGCAGATACTCTGGCAATAAACATTCACCACCCGGGAGATTACAGTGAAAAAACCAGCCCTCTGACCGTAGGGCTGGTTTTCCAAAATTTGCTCGCATCAGGCCTTGACGACCCCAAAGACCACTTTTTCGCCCTCGAACTCATCTTCGGATCTGGGCGCGTCAGCCGGCGGAGCCTCAAACTTGAGCGCAACGGCCAACGTCTCGCCGGTGATGTAGTCTTTATGCGCCTCCACCGCGGACTTCAGGCCTGCTGAGGCCTCGACATACAACTCTATGCGGTCAGCCACATCCAGTTCGGCCGTTTTACGCAGGTCTTGCACCCGGCGAACGAACTCTCGCGCCAGGCCTTCCGCCGCCAGCTCGGGTGTCAGTTCGGTCACCAGGGCTGCCACGTAGGCGCCGTCTTCGGCCACAGCAAAGCCTTCTTTGGCCTGCGCCTTGACTTCGACCTCACCCGGCAAGATGTCGTAATCTTGTCCATCCGTGACAACTTTGAGAGACTCACCTGCCAACAGGGCACGAGCGACTTCCTCGGCGTTCATCCCCAAAATCGCTTTTTGGATGGCAGGGAACTTGTTACCATATTTTTGACCCAACTGCTTGGGCAGCGGCTTGACCGAATACGAAACAGCCTCGGTGCTGCTGTTTAGAAGGCGCACCGTCTTTACATTCAACTCGTCCTCAATCAAATCCGTAAAGGCCGTCACAGCTTTGCCCTCTACCGCACTCCCCACCGAGAAGGCAGCCTCCGCCAACGGCTGGCGGACTTTGCGATTGGCCTTCTGGCGGGCGGAATGCCCCAGCGAGACCAGCTTGGTAACCAGGCCCATATCGCGGTTCAGGTCTTCGTCGATGAAGGCTTCATCGTATGTCGGCCATTCAGCCAGCGCCACCGACTCCGGTGCGAACTGGTCCACGGAACGGACAAGGTTCTGGTAAAGCTCTTCAGCCAGGAATGGCATGGACGGGGAGAGCATTTTGGCGACAGCAATGAGGGCTGTATAAAGGGTCTGGTAGGCGGCCTGCTTGTCCGAGTCAGATTCGGACTTCCAGAAACGGCGGCGCGAGCGACGCAAGTACCAGGTGGATAGCTTCTCCACGAAGGCCGCAATCGGGCGGGTTGCGTTGGGCACATCATACGTTTCGTAGGCTTTCGTCACATCCCGGACGAGCACATTTAACTCAGATAACAGCCAGCGGTCAAGCTGGTTCTCACTCCAGGTGCGCGTGGCCAGAGTGGGCTTATCCAGGTTGGCGTAAGTGACAAAGAACGAGTACACGTTCCACAGCGTGAGCGTGAAGTCGCGCACAACTTCGCCAACCAGTTCGCTAGAGAAGCGGCGTTCTTGTCCCGGCGGGCTGGCCGTATAAAGATACCAGCGGAATGCATCCGCGCCGTGAGCGTTGAGCACATCCCAGGGATCGGCGATGTTGCCCAGGCTTTTAGACATCTTGCGGCCTTCGCCATCCAGGATCAGCCCAAGGCAGATGACGTTTTTGTAACAAATCGCGTCATTGAGCAGGGTGCTGATGGCGTGCAGCGAGTAGAACCAGCCTCGGGTCTGGTCCACGGCTTCACAGATGTAATCGGCCGGGAACTGTTCCTGGAACTTATCATGGTTCTCAAACGGATAATGCCACTGTGCATACGGCATGGACCCGGAATCGAACCATACATCGATCAGATCGGGAACCCGTTGCATGGTTCCTTCACATTCGGAGCATCTCCAGGTGATTTCGTCCACCTGCGGGCGGTGCAGATCCAGGTCTCGCCCTGCGTTTACCGCAGGGTCAGTCAGGTCGCGGCCGGTTTTTTCGGACAGGGTTTTGACCGAGCCGACCACTTCCGTGTGGCTGCAATTATTACACTCCCAGAGCGGCAGTGGTGTGCCCCAGTATCTTTCGCGGGAAAGCGCCCAATCGACGTTGTTCTCCAGCCAGTTGCCAAAGCGGCCTTCCCTGATGTGGTCAGGGACCCAGTTGATGGTCCGGTTCAGCTCCACCAGGCGGTCGCGGAACTGGCTGGTGCGGATGTACCAGGCTTCGCGGGCATAGTATAGGAGAGGTGTCTTACAGCGCCAGCAGAAGGGATAGGTATGGGTGTACGTTTCAACCCGGAATAGTAATCCGCGGGCGCGCAAATCTTCGGTGATGAGCGGATCGGCTTCCTTGACCCACATCCCGCGCCAGGGTGTGACTTCGGGCACGAAAGCGCCATCCGGCTGGACGGTCATCAGCAGCGGGAGGTCATACTCCAGCGACATCTGCATATCTTCCGCGCCAAAGGCAGGGGCGATGTGGACCAGGCCGGTACCGTCGTCGGTGGTCACGAAATCTGCCAGCACCACAAAATGGGCGGGTTTTTCGGGGGGCATGAAGGTGAAGAGCGGTTTGTATCTCTCTCCCTTGAGCTTCTTGCCCTTGAAGGAATTCAAGACCTGTACTTCTTCGCCCGCAAACACCTTCTCAAGCAAGCTTTTGACAAGGATCAGCTTTTCTTTGCCGCCATCTTCATTCGTACGCTCAACCGTGACATATTCTTCTTCCGGGTGAGCTGCCACAGCCACGTTACCGGGAAGCGTCCAGGGGGTTGTCGTCCAGACCAATAGCGAGGTATCCGGTTTGTCGACCAGCGGCATACGGACAAAGATCGAAGGATCTGAAACCTCTTCGTAGCCGAGGGCAACTTCATGATCGGAAAGAGGCGTACCGCAGCGTGCACAATACGGCACGACCTTGTAGCCCTTGTAGAGCAGGTCCCTGTCGTAGAAATTCTTAAGAATATTCCAGACCGATTCGATATAGTTGTTGGTAAAGGTTACGTAGGCCGTTTCCAGGTCAACCCAGAAGGCGATCCGGTCGGTCAGCCGCTCCCAATCCTGGATGTAGTCGAAAGCGGACCGGCGACATTCCTCGTTGAACTTAGCAATGCCGTAGGCCTCGATATCCTGTTTATTGGTGAAACCGTGACGCTTTTCGACTTCGATCTCAACCGGCAAACCATGCGTATCCCAGCCGCCGCGTCGCGAGCAATGATAACCGCGCATGATCTTGTAGCGCGGGAACATATCCTTGAAGGCGCGCGCAAGCACATGGTGCACGCCAGGCCTGCCATTTGCGGTGGGCGGACCCTCATAAAACACATACTCCGGCCCACCCTCGCGCTGCTCGATGGTTTTCTTGAAGATGTCGTTCTGTTTCCAGAATTTCAAGACAGCCTCTTCCATCGAGGTGACGTCAAGTTTGGGAGATACTGGTTTGAACATGGTGAGTCTCCTAAGGATGTCACTGCGAGGCACGAAGCAGTCTCATGATGCCAGGGGATTGCTTCGCCATCCTTCGACTTCGCCGCTAACAAACGCGGCTCCGCTCAGGACGGCTCGCAATGACAGAATAATAACAAAAACGCTCATCCCGACAGGGACGAGCGCGATGCCCGCGGTACCACCCTGATTCCTGCCTAAGCAGGCTCTCAGTAGAGTACGGCCTTCCGGCTTATACTCCCGTTCTGGTAACGGTGAACGACTCCGTCCTTCCTACTCTTAGTCAAATATCAGACTAACAAACTACTGAACTATCTAACTAATTTCAGATCGCGGCTCCGGGAGGATTTTCAACCCATTTGGCTGACCCGGCTCTCACCGCACCCGGGCTCGCTGCCAGCATGGACGGGTTTACTCGTTCCCATCATTGCCTTTGCTGATTTCGTCGTATTATACACACTTCTACCGTGACGGGCAAGCGTTCCCTATAGGGATTCGAGCGAGAAGACCGTGATCTCCGGCCGGCAGTTGAAGCGCACGTAAGGGACTGTCATGCCTACACCCCGGTTTGTATACTGATACATCTCCATAACCTTATAAAGACCCGAAGGATATTTTCGCGCCATGTAAGGCAAAACTGGAGGTCCGAAAAACGGCAGCACCACCTGGCCTCCATGAGAATGACCCGAAAGCTGCAAGTCAAAACGGCCGGTCCTGGCGCTGATATCGGCATAGTCAGGCTCATGGGCCAGCAAGATCGCACATCCCTCGGCGGGGAGCTGAGACAGGACCTGATCCATCCGTTCTTGACGCAACATTACATCATCTACACCGGCGATATGCAGCACCTCATCGCCGCGCTTTATGGTTTGAACACCATTACTCAACTCCTTTATGCCTGCCAGGTGCATCATATCAACCACAGAATTGCGGTTCAACCAGTAATCATGGTTACCTAATACCCCGAAAGTTGGGAAACGATCAGACATTGCCTTTAACGTCTCAGCCAGTTCGCCCAGTTTTTCAAAAATCTGCGGCGCGTGATCATATCCCATGACAAAATCACCAGTGATTACCACCAGGTCAGGGACCTGATCAACAACCATCTGAACAATTTCGACCAAATACTCTGTTGTCATCCAGCCGCCGAAATGCAAATCACTAATTTGCACCAATCGCAACCCTGAAAATGGCTTTGCTAGGCGTGGCAAATTCAAGCTTATTTCTTTGACATCCATCCAAGATGGCTCAAATTTACGCATATAAAAGCCCCCTCCTATGGCAAGCAAAATGGCTTCGAAACCTATGAATTTCATTAAACGCAAAAAATCCCTCCGAGAAATTATGTTTTTTGATTTAGAATTTAAGGGTTCTCGATTCATATTTTCCAAGGACCGCCCAATGCAGACGACTTTGTTTGAAAACTTTCAGATTATATCGTACTCAGATCAAATCAAATCCATTCCTGGTGGGTACATTCTAACCGGTTCGAATGTATCGCTTGAATTCGAAGGCACTCCGCAGGGGTACTACCGTCATGGCTGGCAATCCTGGGGTTTGACAGCCTGGCTCGATCCCCAATTTCAACTGCCCGTCCAGAAACCAACACTTCTTCACCTGATGCAGACTGACCCGCTCTACGTCAATTACCTTGCTCCGAATGGCGCCTGGCTCGGCGCGGTGGAGTTTGAAGATGGTAATATTTTGCTGCTCGGCGCTCTTGGGCTCGAAGCCCATGTTGCTTTACACGGTGACCAAACCCGCTCCGATGCTGCGCAATTGCACGGCTGGTACGATGCTGGTCCCGGAGAGTGGTTCGCGGCGTTTGGCCGGGAAGAATCCGTATTCACAGCCTACGTGAATCTACTGGGGCAACGGTTCGGGAAAACAAAGAAGGGAAAAAGCCCGCGCGTCTGGTGTTCCTGGTACAGCCTGTATACTGCCATCGACGAACAGCTTCTGTATCGCGTTTTCGATGAGCTAGGCGATCTGCCCTTCGATGTTCTACAGGTCGACGACGGTTGGCAGGTAAGCGTAGGTGATTGGCAGCCAAACGCCAAGTTCCCGTCTGGTATGGAGATGTTAGCACAAAAAATCAAAACCACCGGTAGGAAAGCGGGGCTTTGGCTGGCGCCATTGATTGCATTGGAATCCTCCCAATTGTTCCGCACACATCCCGATTGGTTCCTACGGGATACAGATGGGTCCATCCTTTCGGCAGGGTTTAACTGGGGCGAACCGTTTTACGCTTTGGATTTGACACATCCGGCCGTTCTGGAGTGGCTGGCAGCCTTAATGAAGCAAGTCCGTGCTTGGGGTTTCGACTATCTCAAACTAGATTTTCTTTTCGCAGGCGCGCTACCCGGTCAGCGGTATCAAAACATGCCTCGTGAGGCTGCCTATCGCCAGGGCTTGAAAGTCATACAAGAGTCTATCGGAGAGGACGCCTACTTCCTGACGTGTGGCGCGCCCATCCTGCCATCCCTGGGGCTATGCGATGCGATGCGGATTGGGCCAGATGTATCCGAAGAATGGGAAAACTACCGTGATGCGCGCCTTCTTTATAATCCGACTACCCCTGGAGCGCGAAACGCGATCCGCACGACCGTGAACAGGCTGTGGTTAAGGCCCCTGGTCCATACAGATCCGGATGTAGCCTATTTTTGCTCGCTCCAGAATTCACTTTCAATCGACCAGAAATTGCTGCTCCAGGACCTGGCTCTCGTTTGCGGCTTCAAGGCCACTTCAGATCCGCCCCAATGGCTCAGCGAAACCGAACGCAACCAACTATATGCCTTTCTGGAGTCTAACCCTGTCGTAGAACGAACCGGGCGTTACACGTTCTCCCTGGATGGACGCGAAGTGGATTTTGGCCCCGCTATGATGCTGCCTGAAGCAGCAAAAGGTTTAGATGCCCTGGCAAGCGTAGTGATGGGCTGGCTGGGGAATCAGGGTTGGGCGCTTAGGTTGTTTGACCAACAGAGAAAAAGAGCGTTACAAAAAAAGTTGAAGGATCTGTATAAATATTAAAAGTGGAGCAAATCAAATGGCGAACAAGAAAATCAAGATCAATCGTGCCCCGGTCCTAACACTGTGGGCGGCGGTCGTTGCAGAACGACTGGGTTACGACGAAGAAACCGCATTAACACTTGGCAAAGCAGTGGCCGGACTCAATGCTCAGTCCAAGGGACGGCGATTGGGAATCTATGAAGAGAAAACAACAGAGGAGAGGGATGATGAAAAAAAGAAAGAAAAGCCCGCCCAATTGGAGTTTATCGAGATTGTCGGGAGAGGCGTCCCGGCCGTAAAAACGCCGCAGGGATTGCGCGCAGCAATCAAAGGCGAGCAGATCGATCCGCAAAGTGTCACGAGATATTTACAACAAAAATTCGGCGATGATCTGGACGAAGCACGCGCAGCAATGCTGAAACTGGCAAAGTCATACACACCCCAACAATTGGAAAGCAAAGCCTACGATTTATACGAAAAATTCCGCCCCGAAATCCCGGAGGGAAAGAAAGGCTGGGGCGCAAAAGGCGAACTGGATTTGGACTACATCCGCTCTCTGGCTAAGTAAAGACAATATTCGATTTAACTTCACTCCCACTCCAGCTCCTCCGCCAGTTCCGCCAACGAGCGCTGACCTTTTTTCTGCTTCTTTTCCGTCATCGCTTCAGCGCCCTTCTTGGCAACGATCCGTTTTGCGATCATATTGGCCAGTACTTCGTCGGGCAGGCTTTTGGGCTGCTGTGCCTGCCATGCCATCGCCCGCTGGCCGGGCTCGCAGATATCCAGGTAGGGGCAGTAGCGGTGGCCCCAATGGTCTTCGGGCAGGTAATCGTCGGGCAGGGTTT
>JAABUE010000104.1 GCA_011389535.1 Anaerolineales bacterium | reverse complement strand
TCGAGGCCCAGCAGCCTGCCCTCATAGGTGACAAAGGCGAAGCGCTCCCCCTTATCGCACAGGCTCAGGCCGAAGGGCTGGTCGGACTTGCCCAGCGCGCCTTTGCCGAGGTAATGACTGGCCAGGATGGACTGCGCCAGGGAGGTCATCGTCTTCTTGACGCAGCCGCGCCGGCTGACTTGCAGGAAGAAGCTGGAGACCGGCAGATGCGAAATAGGCGTGATGCAGACCAGCGTTTCGCCTGCGCGCGGCTCGTCCGGCAGGGCAGCCTGCCCCCAGGTCCAGGCAGCCCCGGCCTGCACGCTGGGAATCTTTTCCACCGGCAGCGTGCTCACCCGTCCCGACGAGTAGAGCAAAAGCACTTCCTCGTTCGAGGGCACGCATAGCAGCCGCGGCGGCTCACGGTTTGTGTCCAGCTTGTCCGCGATACGGCCGGGTTCATCCTGGTCCGGGGTGAGTTCGGCCCGCAAGATGCGCCCACGCCCGTTGTAGACCAGCAGGCTGGTCATGACTGGTTCAACCGGCTCCGTGGGGATTTCGGCCAGCGCCGCCTCCCCGGCTCCAAAGCGGCGTTTGAGCAGATCCAGCTGGTATTCCAGGTGGGAGATGCGCTTTTGATATTCCTCGACCCGCGTCCCGTTTTGAAGGGTGATATTTTCTGCCAGCAACTCTTCGTTGCGCTCGCTTAGCTCGTGCAAACGCCTGGCAATCAGTCGCATCAGCGTCAGCGCAGATTCCGGTCGATCTTCGGCTTCTTTGATCCATTCGTCGATTTTGGTATTGAAAGGCATTCTGGGTTTCCTCGCGACCTTTAATTATAATAGGAGTTATGCGGTTGCACAGGAGAAGCTCGAAAAGAAATGCGTGCATGAGCACGCGCCCCTATTTTCGGTACCTTTTTGTGCACTGTGTCATCCCTGTATAACAAACGTATAAAAATTGCCCTTGACGGTTCGGCCATGCGGGCATAGAATAACGCCCAACATGCGACAGTCTAACTGGTACTTCTTTAGCTACTATTTTTTCGGCTCCCGATCCCGGATGCCGTTCGTGGCGCTTAAGAAGTAAGCAGATTTTCCTGCACATTTTGAAAGAGCGAGCCCGGCGGCCCGCTCTTTTTGTTTACCTTATGCTTCCCTCTCCCTTTGGGAGAGGGTCAGGGTGAGGGCAAGGAGCAACTATGACCATTCGCGGCATCCGCGGCGCGACCACTATCGGCGCCGATGAAAAACAACAGGTGCTTTCCGCCACCCGGGAACTGCTGGCGTCCATCCTGGCGGCCAACCCCGGCCTGCGGACGGAGGATATCGCTTCGGCGCTGTTCACCGTTACGGAGGATATCGTCTCGGCTTACCCGGCCCTGGCTGCGCGCCAGTCTGGCTGGGACCAGGTCCCGATGCTGTGCACCCGTGAAATCCCGGTACCCGAGGGGCTGCCGCTGTGCATCCGAGTGCTTGTCCACTGGAACACGGAAACGCCGCAAAAAGAGATCAAGCACGTGTATTTGCGGGAAGCTGTCGCGTTGCGGCCTGATCTTGTTGTAAGTACACAGGACTATAAGTAAAAACCACCTCTGTCAACTTGTTTATATGTGTACCGATCTACCCGGTTCATCCAAGGAGAAATCACTATGATGATTATCATGAAACCCAGCGCAACCCCGCAAGATGTGGAACATGTCATCGAGAAAATCAAATCGGTCGGGCTGGCCGTCCATCTCTCGCAGGGCGTCGCAACGACCATCATCGGCGCCATCGGCGAGACCCACGGCCTGCCCACCGACCAGTTCGAGGTCATGGACGGCGTCGAAAGCGTCCAGCGCATCACCCAGCCTTATAAACTCGCCTCGCGCCAGTTCCACCCCGAGAATTCCGTTTTCCCGCTGGACGGTTTTACCGTCGGCGGCGACGAGCTGGCCCTGATCGCCGGCCCCTGCTCGGTCGAGTCCCGCTCGCAGATCATCGAGACGGCGCACGCGGTCAAGGAAGCGGGCGCCAATGCCCTGCGCGGCGGCGTCTTCAAACCGCGCACCTCCCCATACTCCTTCCAGGGATTGGGCGAGGAAGGCCTGGAGATGCTGGCTGAAGCCCGCGAGCAGACCGGCCTGCCGGTGGTGGTCGAGATCATGTCCCAGGTGCAGGTGGACCTGATGGTCAAATATGTGGACGTGCTGCAGGTGGGCGCCCGTAACATGCAGAATTTTAACCTGCTGCGCGTCATCGGCGAAACCCAGACGCCCGTGCTGCTCAAGCGCGGCCTCTCGGCTTCCATCGAGGACCTGCTCATGTCGGCTGAGTACATCCTGGCGGGCGGCAACAAACAGGTTTTGTTGTGCGAACGCGGCATCCGCACCTTCGAGACTGCCACCCGCAACACCACCGACATCAACGCTATCCCGGTGCTCAAGAATCTCACCCACCTGCCGGTCATCCTCGACCCCAGCCATTCCACCGGCCACTTCGACTACGTGGCCGCTATCGCCCGCGCCGCCATCGCCGCCGGAGCCGATGGCCTGATCATCGAGGTCCACCCCGACCCCGCCCACGCCCTGTCCGACGGGCGCCAGTCGCTCAAGCCCGAAAAGTTCGCCGCCATGGTCAGGCAGGTGGGCCAGATCGCCGAAGTCATGGGCCGCCGGATTGCATCCGTTAAACCTGCCAGTACGCTAACACACTAAACGAAGTACCCTGCCAGAGGAGAATTCCACCATGATGATTATTATGCAGCCCGGCGCAACCCAGGCACAGATCGACCACGTCATCGAGCACGTCGAAGGCCGGCACCTATCCCCCCATGCCATCGTCGGCGTGGAACAGACCATTATCGGCGCGGTTGGCGAAAGCCACAGCGTGCCCACCAGCGTCTTCGAGACCCTGCCGGGCGTGTTGAGCGTGACGCGCATCTCCCAGCCTTATAAACTTGCCTCGCGACAATTCCACCCTGAGAACTCGGTCTTTCCGCTGGACGGGTTCACGATTGGGGGCCTGGAAATCCCGATCATCGCAGGACCGTGCTCGGTGGAGTCTCGAACGCAGATCATCGAAACAGCGCAGGCCGTCCGGGAAGCCGGCGCCAATGCCCTGCGCGGCGGCGTCTTCAAGCCGCGTACTTCCCCCTATGCCTTCCAGGGTATGGGCGAAGAAGGCTTAGAGTACATGGCCGAAGCCCGGGCGCTGACCGGCCTGCCTATCGTCGCCGAGATCATGGCGGTTTCGCAGGTGCCGGTCATGGTCAAATATGTGGACGTTCTGCAGATCGGCGCGCGCAACATGCAGAATTTCAACCTGCTGCGGGCCGTCGGCGACACGCGAACGCCCGTCCTGCTCAAACGCGGAATGAGCGCCACGGTAGAAGACCTGCTCATGGCAGCCGAGTACATCCTGGCAGGCGGCAATGAGCGCGTGATGCTCTGCGAGCGCGGTATCCGCACTTTCGAGACCGCCACCCGCAACACGACCGATATCAACGCCGTGCCTGTGCTCAAGTCGCTTACTCACCTGCCCGTCGTGCTCGACCCCAGCCATTCCACCGGGCATTTCAACTTCGTCGCTGCGGTAGCCAAAGCCGCCGTTGCCGCCGGAGCGGATGGCCTGATCGTAGAAGTCCATCCTGACCCGGCCCACGCCATGTCCGACGGCATCCAATCGCTCACACCTGAGAACTTCGCCAAAATGGTGCGCCAGGTCAAAGCCGTGGCCGAAGCCGTCGACCGCCGCCTGGTTACCCCTCTCCCTTTAGGAGAGGGGCAGGGGTGAGGGCTACCTATGTCCGAAGATGGCTTTAAATTAAAAGACGCGAACATCTCTATCATCGGATTGGGACTCATGGGAGGCTCCCTGGCCCTTTCCCTTAAACCGCGCTGCCGCCGCCTGAGCGCCTACGACCTGGATCCGGCCACGCTCGAGCTTGCCCGCCGCCAGGAGATCGTCCACGCAGCTGATAGCGACCCCGCCAAAATCCTGGCCGGCGCCGATCTCGTTATTTTGGCCTGCCCCGTCCCTGCCATCCTGGACTGGCTGGGCCGCCTGCCGGACTATATCCAGGGTCCGTGCATTGTGCTCGACATCGGCTCCTCCAAGCGGACGATCGTCGCCGCGCTCGAGTCCCTGCCCGCCAACTTCGACCCGCTCGGCGGCCATCCCATCTGCGGGCGGGAGAGGCTCTCGCTCGAAAATGCCGAGCGCTTCCTGTACCGGGATGCGCCCTTCGTGCTGACCCCGCTTTCCCGAACCGGGGAGCGCGCCCGGTCCGCGGCCCTGCAAATCATAGCAGCGCTTGGGGCCAATCCCATCTGGCTGGATGCCGGCGACCACGACCGCATCCTGGCATCCACCAGTCACCTGCCTTACCTGCTCTCGTCTGCCCTGGCGCTGGCCACTCCCGATGAGACCGCATCCCTCATCGGTCCGGGATTCCGCTCTTCTGCGCGGCTGGCAGGAACGCCGTCCAGCATGATGCTGGGTGTCATGCAATCCAACCGCGACAATGTCGTGATCGCCCTCGGCCGCCTGCAGGAGCAGATTGCCGCACTGAAAATGGCCCTCATCCTTGGCGACTTCAACTCGCTCCAGGAAACCCTCGACACCGCCCGCACCCACTACCAAAACCTGATCACCGATCACTGATCACTGCCTGCTCATCACTCATCACTCATCACTTATCACTTTTCACTTACCACTCTTCACTACCATGCTCATCACCCCTATCTCTTACCCCCTGAACGCCACCGTCCGCGTCCCCGGCTCCAAATCGCTGACCAACCGCGCCCTGCTCATCGCTGCCCTGGCGGATGGGACGACGACGCTCACCAACGCGCTCTTTTCCGACGATTCCCGTTATTTTGCCGGCGCCCTGCAAACGCTCGGCTTCGATGTGAGCCTCAACCCGGCTCGCGCCGAAATGAGCGTGACAGGTTTGGGTGGGCGCATCCCGGCTAAAAAAGCCGAACTCTACATCGGCAACGCCGGGACAGCGGCGCGCTTCCTCTCGGCTTTTCTCACCCTCGGCCGGGGCGAATACATCCTCGACGGCGATGCCAGAATGCGGGAACGTCCGATTGGTGACCTGATCTCTGCGCTTGAGCCGCTTGGCGCAAAACTCGGCCCCGCAACCACTGATAACTCGTCACTGGTCACTGATCACTCTCAAATTTGCCCTCCCCTCAAGATCAACGCCTCCGGCCTCCCCGGCGGCAAAACACAAGTCGCCGGGGATATCTCCAGCCAGTTCCTTTCCGCTCTGCTGATGGTCGCCCCCTATGCCCAATCGCCCGTGGAAATCGAAGTGACTACCGGGCTCAACTCCAAACCCTACGTAGATATGACCCTGTCCATAATGCGCGACTTCGGTATAAGCGTGGAACGGGACGGCTACAAATATTTTAGAATCCCGGTTACTCGTTACAGATCCCAAGTGTTGTACCCGATCGAACCCGACGCCTCCGCTGCCTCCTACTTCTTCGCCGCCCCGGCCATCTGCGGCGGGACGGTCTCCGTCGAAAGCATCTCGCGCCAATCGGTGCAGGGCGATATTGCCTTCCTCGATGTGCTGGCCCAAATGGGCTGTATTGTCGAAGAAACGGATCGCTGTTTACAGGTCACTGGTCCCACTGAAGTGCGCGGCCTAGATGTGGACATGCGCAACATCCCCGACACGGCCCAGACCCTGGCGGCGATTGCGCCCTTCGCATCCACGCCCACCCGCATCCGTGGCATCGCCTCCGCCCGCGTTAAGGAGACCGACCGCGTCCATGCCGCTTGCGCCGAACTGGCCCGCCTCGGCGTCCGCGTGGACGAGCACGAGGATGGCATG
The DNA here is from genome assembly GCA_011389535.1 of Anaerolineales bacterium. Taxonomy (GTDB): domain Bacteria; phylum Chloroflexota; class Anaerolineae; order Anaerolineales; family Villigracilaceae; genus JAABUE01. The sequence continues at coordinate 2,996 of JAABUE010000104.1, read as the reverse complement.
ACGATTTATCCGTGCGCTGAATTCCGCCCGGCGACTGTCCAGACCTACAACGATCACCGCATGGCGATGGCCTTCTCGCTGATCGGCCTGCGTGTGGCGGGGATCACAATTGAAAATCCCGGCTGCGTCTCGAAGACATTCCCGAATTTTTTCGAGGTGCTTGAGACGTTACGAGCCCCCTCTCCCAGCGGGACGTGTGCCCGAAAGGGTAGAGGATTAGGGTGAGGGAGAATTGATGTCCATATTCCATTTAGGACTCACCGGTTATCCTCTCGGACACTCGCTTTCGCCCAGAATCCACAGGGCGGCGTTAGCAGCTTGTGGATTACAGGGTGACTATTCTCTTTTTCCGATTTCCCCCGAAGATCAGCAAGGGTTGAAGGATTTGCTCGCCCGCGTCCGTTCTGGCGAAATCACCGGGTTGAACGTTACCATCCCGCACAAACAGACCGTCATCCCACTGCTGGATCAATTGACCCCGGCTGCTAAAGCGATTGGCGCGGTCAACACTATTTTCATGCAAAACGGCAAACTGACCGGCGAAAACACCGACGCACCGGGTTTCCTGGCAGATTTGAGAAGATTTCTCAACGCGGAAATCTCAGCGAACATAGATAACAGTCAAAAAAACTCTGTGATCTCTGTGTACTCTGTGGTGAACAAAAGCGCGCTAGTACTCGGCGCAGGCGGATCGGCGCGGGCTGTGGTTTATGCTCTCACCAGCGATGACTGGTCAGTTACTATTGCCGCCCGTCGGCCGGAACAGGCTCGGGAACTCATCGCCCAACTCCCAACTCCCAATTCCCGTTTATCAGTGATCGACTACCAAATAACCAATCTCCAATCTCTAATCCCCAATCTCTCTTTAATAATAAACACTACCCCTCTTGGCATGCACCCCGGTAACCAAAATTCTCCCTGGCCTGAAGGCTTGCCTTTTCCGCCAAATGCCGCTGTCTACGATCTGGTTTACAATCCACGCGAGACAAAACTGGTCAAAGATGCCCGTGCAGCCGGATTGCCCGCCACCACCGGCCTGGGGATGCTGATCGAGCAGGCCGCCCTGTCCTTCGAAATCTGGACAAGCTGCAAGCCGCAGCGTGATAATTTACGCAACGCTGTCGAAATCTGATTCCCAATTCCCAATTACCAATTACTGGTTACTAACTACTGAAACTGGAGACTGATATGCCCCTACGCTTTCTCACCGCCGGAGAATCCCACGGCCCCGCTCTCACCGCCATCCTGGACGGGATGCCCGCCGGTCTGCCGCTGGACGCATCCATCATCGACCGTGAACTGGCCCGTCGCCAAAAGGGCTACGGTTCCGGCGGACGGATGAAGATCGAGAGGGATGTCGTCCAAATTTTGGGCGGCGTCATGGCGGGAGAAACGACCGGCGCGCCGATTGCCATGCTGGTCGAAAACGTCGATCACGTCAAATGGAAGGGCAAGGCGGTCGAGCCGCTGACGGCACCTCGTCCCGGTCACGCCGACCTGACCGGCGCGGTCAAATATGGTTACCGCGACCTGCGCCCCACGCTGGAGCGCTCGTCGGCGCGTGAGACCACCATGCGGGTGGCGGCGGGCGCGGTTTGCAAACAGTTCCTGGCGCAGTTCGGGATCCTGGTCGGCGGGTATGTGAAATCCATCGGCGAGGTCGAAGCCGGATTGGACGAGGGCAGCTACGAGGCCCGGTTCGAGGCGGCGGAGAAAAATGACGTGCGCTGCCCCGATCCCATTGCCGCGGAGAAGATGCGCGCCCGCATCGAAGAAATCATCCATGGCAAAGATACGCTGGGCGGCATCATCGAAATCGTCGCCCTCGGCCTGCCGGTCGGGCTGGGTTCCTACGCCCAATGGGACCGCCGTCTCGAAGCCCGGCTGGCGCAGGCGGTGCTGTCGGTGCAGGCCATGAAGGGCGTGGAAATTGGCGATGCGTTCGATAATGCAAGATTGCCGGGGACGCAGGCGCATGATGCCGTTCTTCTCCCCGCTCCCTCAACGGGAGAGGGGAATCTAATCCGCCCCACCAACCGCGCCGGGGGCACCGAAGGCGGTGTGAGCAACGGCCAGCCGCTGGTCATCCGGGCGGCGATGAAGCCGATCGCCACCACGCTCACCCCGCAAACGACGGTCGACCTGGCAACCGGGCAGGAAGGCCCCACGAAGTACGAACGCTCCGATTTTTGCCCCGTGCCGCGCGCCGTGCCAATCCTGGAGGCGATGGTGGCCTTCGTGCTGGCCGACGTGCTGCTCGAAAAACTGGGCGGCGACTCGCTCAGCGAAATGAAGCCGCGCTTTGAAACCCTGCGGCAGGCCCGGCTCGAAGACCTGCCCGTGGACGACCACCCGCACGTCTGGTGGGAGTGAGCATGCACATTTTTCTCTACGGCCCTTCCGGCTCGGGCAAAAGTACCATCGGCAAAATACTCGCGGCAGACTTGACCCTGCCATTTTTGGATTTGGACGCCGAGATCGAGCGCACTGCCGGAGGACGAATCCCGGACATCATGGCTGACCGCGGGGAAGCGTTCTTCCGGGACCTGGAGATTGCTGCCCTTAAATCGGCCCTCTCCGGCCCCGAGGCGGTCCTTGCCCTGGGCGGCGGGGCTTTGCTGCGCGAGGAAAACCGTTCCCTCGCTGAGAGCACCGGAAAGATCATCTTTCTCGAAGCAGACCTATCCGCACTCGTCGCGCGGCTCTCGCAGGATGGAAACGAGCGTCCTCTGCTGGCGGGCGAACTGCAAACAAAGCTTTCTGAGATGCTGGAGCGCAGGTGGGAACATTACGCTTCGTTTTCCCTACGCGTGGACGCCTCCCGGCCCCCTGAGCAGGTTGCCTGGGATATCCAGCGGATGCTGGGGCGTTATCATTTGCGCGCCATGGGGGCGGGCTACGATGCGATCGTCCGGGAAGCCGGGTTGGACCGGCTGGGTGAAATGTTGAAATCCCGGGACCTGGGTGGGCCGGTTTTGATAGTGAGCGATATGAAC
>JAABUE010000103.1 GCA_011389535.1 Anaerolineales bacterium | reverse complement strand
GGGCGATATACCCTTTCTGGCCCAGGAACAGGATTGCGCCTACAACCGTCGCCAGGACGAGCAGGATCATACCCATACGCAGGCTCATTGCCAGCAGCCAACGCTGCGCTACCCGCCCGCTGCGCTTAAAACCGGACAAGAACCAACCCCAGCCAGCTCGCAGCGTATCCCCGCCAACCAGCAGGAAGGTTAACGTTGCAGCGCCGAGGGCCGTCAGCAGCCCACCGCGAGAGTAAGTCGCCAGCAAGAGCAGCCCGCCCAACCCGAGCAGCAGCGCTTCGAGCCACTTGAAGCGGGTGAAGTGCGTTCGGGTCAGCACGGCGGCCAATAACCAGGGCAGGTATACCGTGGCGATCTGCCCTGCCAGCCAGGCTGGTTCGTAAGCCAGGCCCGAAACGCGGTCCGTCTTGACCAGTTCGCGCATCGAAAAGGCCAGTTGCCAGTGTGTGACGGTCACTTTTTCCAGCAGCGGCGTGTAAAAGGCCAGCGCCTGTACTCCGCTCCAGGCAATATTCAGCACAAATCCTGCAAGCAGCCAGCGCACGGAGAATCTCAGGTCGTTTTCGTCGCGGTTCATCCAGGCTGCTGTCACAAAAAAGGATAGACCGATGAAGACCGTCGCCCAGGCGCGGACTGCGCGACCCCAGTAAGACTGCCCGCGCAATTCCAGCGGCGCGTGCAGGACTCCGAACACGGTCGCCGCCAAAAGGACCAACAAGAACGCCCATAGCACGATCATGCTCCCCGGCCAGGGAGATTTGATTTTATTCCGTAATAGTTGGAGCAGCAGAAGGGGCAATAGTAAAACCAGCGGGTAGAACGCCAGCGGACGTACGTAGGTGGTCTCGCCCAAACCCGGGAAATAGCGAAAACTGGTGACCGGTAGCGCCAGCAAAGCGCCCGCCCACAAGATGCGCGCCAGCTTATCGAGATTGGTCTGGGAGGAGAGAAATGATTTCATGGCTTGTCGTGGGGCGGATTGCCAATCCGCCTTACGCTGTGCGAGGTTTTACAAATAAAACCAGCAAAGCACTCAACACCAGGAAGCCGACCGACCCTGAGAGCAGATAAGTTCCCATGGAAACCCTGCGATAGACCGGCAGATCATCCACCTGGGCTGCATCCACCCGAACAAAGGAATTCAGGCCGACCTGCGCGGCCATGTCCGCCTGGGCCTGCTCGGCGAAGGCCCGTGCCCAGGTCGAAGCCAGGGACTCCGCCCGCCCCGGGTCACGGTCATCCGCGTAGAAATGCCAGCCTGCTTCGGCGGGTTGGCTGAGCGATAATACCTCTCCTCGTAATGTTGAGATATTCATCCCACTGGCATCCGCCACTGCCTGCATCACCTCGTCGGACCAGGCGATCTCTACCAGCTTGCGGGTTTCGCGTTCGAGGTAATAGAACTGCTGGCGGTCTGTCTCTGTGGGCCAGGCCTCCTCGAGGTTGAAATCCACATTGACGGTCGCCCGCGCTCGATATGGCGGTGGAACAACGTAGAACAAAGCCGCGCCCAGCAATGCGCCCGCCAACGCGCCCAGAACCCAGAATCGCCAGGCTTTGAGCAAACGGATCAGGTCATCGAGGGAGGGAGGAGAGAAAAGCCAGTTCATGAGTTTGCCAATTTCATCGCAGAGTTCACAAAGCGCACAGAGTCTATTTCTCCTTCTCTGTGCTAAGGAGCATCTTTCTTCTTCGCCAATTCCATAACGGCGCGACCAGTTTACGGATGTAGTACTTCGCCACAAGGACCGAGAAAAAACTGCCGCCATCTCGGTAGTGCACGCGCAGCATCTCGGGCCAGCAGCGGTCATCGGCAGCGATCGTTTTCCCGACTTTGTGGATCCGGAAATTTGCCCAGGTTTGCCCCGGAAGATAATGGATCGGCGCACGGGCTGCGATCCGCACCCACAGGTCATAATCCATAGCGAAGTAGAATGACGGGTCAAGCGGACCGACCGCATGCCATAGCCCGGCGCGGAAGAACATGGTCTGCTGCGGGATATGAACGTAGCCCTGGCGCAAGCGTTTGAAATCGGTCTGAGCGGCGCCAAACTTGCCGATCACGTTGCCCTGTTCGTCAATGAAGTTGCAGTCAGCGTAGACCATGCCCACATCAGGATGTTCCCGTAGATACTTCACGGCCGCGGAAACCGCGCCCGGTTCATAAGTATCGTCCGAGTTCAGCCAGGCAAAGACCTGCCCCCTGGCGCGCCCGAAGCCCTTGTTGATGGCGTCCGTCTGTCCTTTGTCAACCTCGGAAACCCACCAGGCTAATTTAGGCGCGTATTTCTTGATGAGCCCCACACTGCCGTCTGCGGAGCCGCCATCTACAATGATATATTCGATCCGCGGGTAGTCCTGCTCCAACACGGAGCGGATGGTCTCTTCCAGGTAGGGCGCCTGGTTGAAAGACGGTGTAACAATCGAGACAAGCGGCAAGTCGTGATCTGACATGGGTGATGTTTTACTTTTACATAATCCAAAGCAAAGATTTTTGTGATTCGTCAAGCATATTCTCTACCATTCCTCATCGGAATAGAATAGTTTTGCAGTTTTTCCGGTAATTTTTCGAATACGTGTGATCTCAGCCTCGCTCAGGCGTTTTTTCCAGTTATCCAGGTTCGCGCGGCTGTCCAGCTTCACAGCATGGACTTTTTTCTTCGATAACTCGGCCGGGTTCTCAGAACTGCTGGCATTCATAATCATTTCTTCCACTTTTGGCGTGAAGTCCAGATCCAGCGCGGCGTACAGATCCCGGTAACAGGAAGCAGGGTCAAGGGAAAGGTCTTCGTGGCGGACAATGATGAAAGACGGATGCAGTTTCATCATCCGGGCAACGACGCGGTAGACCATCCGCCAGAGCAGCGCCGCCTGCCCGATAACATCGTCCGTATTTGCTAACTCCATCTCAGCCCGGTCCACTCCCAACCACTTCTGCATCAGCAGGGGCTGGTCAAGCAGGTCATGGAAGGCAAACACCCAGTTCAAGCGCTTGAGGCTGCTGACAAATCCCGCCGGGTGCCTGACCGTGATGACCACCCGGCAACCCAGGCGCTCGGCAAACCAGGGCGCCGAAAAGACCGCAAACGGATCCTTGATGAGCGGGCGCTGACCCAGGAGCCGGCCGCGCACGAAGATCGAGAAATCGCGCCCCATGCGCAGGAAGTCCTTGCCAGAACGCACCGAGCGGATTTCACGCCACAGCCCATAGCGGAAGCCCAGCATCTCACGAAAAGCAGGCAGATACTCGGCCTCGTTCTGCTCACAGACAAGTGTATACCATTTCGACACGGGGATCTGCAGCACCCCGGGACGGTGCAAGACGTTAAGTGGCTCGCTGATGTAAGCCACCTGCGGGCTGGCTGCCAGCATTTTACCGACCCAGGTAGTGCCCGAGCGGTGCGCGCCGGTCACAAGGATGGGAGCATGGGCGTTCACGGCTGCGCCTCCAGCGGGTGCTCCAAATCATAGATCAGGTAGCCATCGCCCTGCTCCAGAATGGGGTAGATTGATAGCTCCGCCTGCAAACCCGGCTGTTTGGCAAAATCTTCCAGATCGGTCACCAGGAAAAAGGATTTTTGTGCCGTAATCTCCGCGAACAGCTTCTCAATATCGCGCTGGTTGCCGCGCACATCCGCCTGATACAAATCACCCGATGAAGGCCAGAGAGGCGCCTTCAACCAGCCCCAGTAAGCCAGGCGGTTGCCGTAATCTTCCGTCAGTGCGACGAATGAAACATCTGATCCCAATGTCTCGCGGATTTCAGCCCAACGCGCTGCCTGCGGACGGTAATCTACGGACTTCATCTGGTTGCGGACGGCCCACACTGTCGACAGGACGCCGTACAGCAGGACGACAAAAATTGCGCCTCGGACCCAACCCGCAGCTTCCCTGTAGGGAAAACTTGCTTCCCTTAAATGAGCGAAAAACCGGTCCCCAAGCGGGGCCAACGAAACTGCCACAATCGCGATGAGCGGCAGGCTGTAATAATCGTGCGTGGAAATGTGATAATTGAAATAAAGGCCAAAGACCAGGTAAGCGCCCCAGAGTCCGATCAAAAAAGCCCGCGCACCCGTTGTTCGAACGAGGAGAAGGCCCAGCAGCCCAAGCATGATCCCGATCCCTCCAGCCACGGCAGCCGCCTTTGTCTGCCACTGGATGTAAAACAACGGGCTGGCCAACAGCGAAGGGATAAAACGCCCGCTCATATCACCGCCGAATAGACCGGCAACAAGCTTACCGTACAGAATCCATGTAGCTCCGGGGAGTATACCCAGCAAGCCAATCGTCCATACCTGCGGTTCCCGGACCAGCGCGCGCAGCTTATAACGTCCAAGCAAGGCCCCTAATGCGCCGCCAATCACGAAGAACGCGGCCACGAATTTGACGAAGATCGCCAGCCCGCCAACCAGACCGGCAAGGATGGCCAGGAGCCAACTTCCCCTCACCCCTGACCCATCTCCCCCTTCGGGGAGATGGGAAATAGCCCAGCGATGAACCAGCCACCAAAAGGCCACGATCAACATGACCATTAGCGGATCGGGTTGGAAGCTGCGGCTGGCTAAGATACCATAAGGCATGAAGAGATAGAACGCCAGCGCCAGTACCGCGCCATCGACTGAGACCGAATCACGCGCCAACAAGTAGATGAAAATTCCGCCAACCAGCCAAACAACCGAAGAAGCCAGGCGGGGAATCCACAACTGCTCCCCTGTGTACTGGTAAATTAAGGCTGCCAACCGCTCCATAATTTCCGGCTCGATGGTCACTTTGGTCTTCCATTGCTGAACGGCGAACCCGCGCTGCCACTCCGGGATATCCGGCAGGGTTTCATAGTACATGCCGCGCGCCTTGGCCGCCGAAAACAACTGCCGCGTGGGATGGAAATCCAGCGGCAAATCGGTAATGTCATAGATACGGATTGCCAGGGCAATACCGAACAGGAGAAACAAAGTCACCCCAATGGACAGGCGCGACGATGCAAAGAACGACTTTTGTTCCATCGGAAAAGTATTGTATCGTAAGTCTGCTGATTTGGGGGTTAGCGCCCTTTAAACCTGCCCCGCCGGCGTCGCAAATAGGTCTCTCGCAGCCTGCCAAGACCGCTGAGTTGTAAAAGCGCAGAAACAAGGATATTCAAGCGCGCCAGCGCCGTCGGCGGGTGGATGAGCAGGGCACGCATCCAGGCCTTGAGCGCCGCCCAGGGCTGGCCGCCGTCGAGCAGGTAGCGCGCGTCCACGCGGTGGGCAGAGGCCCGGGCACGGCGCCCGACCTTCGCCAAAACGGAAGCAAGCTCAGGCTGAGTTCGCTGCGCCCAGTCCAGGATGCGGAAGGCTTCATGTCCGAACTCGGCAGCTCTGGCGCGGTTCTTGGCTTCAGCATGATAACGCGCCGTGGCCCAGGTTTGGGTTACATGCAGGATACGTCCTTGTAAAGCTATGCGCAGCCAGAGATGGTGGTCGAGCAGGAAATGATAGCTGGGATCTAATTTCCCTGTCTTTTCCAGCGCCTCCCGGCGGAAGAAGACGGCAGGCTGTCCGATGATCTGGAAGCACAGCAAGTCTTCTAAATCCATTTGCTGATAGTGCAAAGCGTTGATTGTCTCACCATGCTCGTCCACAGCCAGCATATCCGCGTAAATCAAAACAGCATCCGGATTTTCTTCAAAGGCGCTGACCGCCGCTGCAATTGCACCGGGCAGGTAATAGTCATCGGAGTTGAGCCAGGCGACGATCTCTCCCGTAGCGTGGGAGAGCCCTTTATTGATCGCTTCCGCCTGGCCGCTATCCTGCTCGCTGACCCACCACGCTAATTTGTCAGCGTATTTGCGGATAATTTCTACGCTTCCGTCGGTGGAAGCGCCATCTACGACGATGTACTCCAGGTTCGGATAATCCTGATCCAAAACGGAGCGGAGAGTCTCTTCCAGATATCTGGCCTGATTAAAAGACGGAGTGACGATTGAAACCAGAGGGTTAGTAGAAGTCATGGAAAAGGGTAACCCTCGTAAACGGTTAAATTCTCAAACTGGACTAAGACTTTCGCAGTATCCATATCAATTACGGGGATATCGAAGCCCATTTTTGGCGCCACAACTTCGAGTGTCTCACCTTTTTGGCGATCCACAATGATAAAGGCACGTTGAAACTTCCCCGATTGCCGGATGTACCCTGAAGGGATACCGTAATAGTTGAAGTAATATCTCAATGCGGGCAAACGGGCAGTGCCAGCTGTGACCAAATCCCTTTGATCGACATGATCTTTCAGGTAAAGGACGGCGCTTTCCAGTTCATCTTTTTGCTCCAGTTGGGTCGGAAGGGAAGGGATGGTCAAGAAACCTTGTGCAAGGACGAAGGTAAAAATAATCCCAACAAAAACCTGGGCCGGATCCCAGCTTTTTCCAATCTTCACCGGAATCATTCTGAGAGACTCTATCAACCCTGCTGCAGACCATACCAATAGCGGCGCGGCCAGGAATAGCCAAAATCGGGGCAACATATCCGGTCTTCTTGCAAACAGCAGCGTAGTAATCCAAAGGATGAACGCAAGCTGGGGAGGAAATTTTTGCCCGGAAAATCTTTTATGAAAAATAAGGGCAGCCAGAAATCCAAGAACGCCCAGAAGCACGATCCAGGGTGGAATGGACGTTGTCCAATCTGTCCAGGTATTTCGCAACCTGGTCCAGATGGTAATTGGAAATATATCCCATTTTAGGGGAGCGATGAAACCATTGCCAAAAAAATCGGCAGAACTATAAATAATAATTGGCATATACAGGAGGATTGTTACGAGTGCCGCGCCGATCCCGCTTCCCACCCAATATTTCAGGAAATTCGAGTTAGGCGCATAGGCAGGCGTATCGCCCACAACCCATGAAACGAACAACCAGACGTACAGCGCTCCAAAAGGGAAGAGCATAATCGGTATGGTGTAAAAACCCAGTGCGGAAAGAACAGCGATCAATAACCAGGCAAAACGATTTTTTCGTGTTCTGACATAATCCCCTACTATAAATAACAACAAGGTGACCAGCCCGATAATTATATAGCCTCGAGCCAGGACCGAATACTGAACCAGGATAGGGAAGACGGCAACAAGGATCGAACTCAGAACGGCAGCTTCTTGGCTGTAAAACCTTTTTGCGAAAAAATAAGCTGCCGGGACCATCAAGACCCCGGCAAGGATAGTTGGCAACCTGAGCGTCCAAACATGGTTTCCAAGTAAACCAGTCACTATTTTAATGAGGATGCTCAACAAAACATGGTTGTTTGGTAAGTGGTAGTTGGTCACCGTATGCCAGAATGACCTGGAAGCAAACGCATTGTACATATAAGCTTCGTCGTGTCCCAGAATGATATTCAAATTTGCCAGGCGCAAGACCACAGCCACGAGCATCGCCCCAAGCAAGGCGATATTGGTCAGCCGCCCCTGGCTGGATATCCCAGACCTGGCATCTTTTATAAAGCTTCGCGAGTCCTTACCGAGCATCGAGAAGAAAAACTTCGCCTGCACGGGAAATCCCTGCACCCATGATTTCATTTTTTTCCACCGGAAAAGCAAGGTTCCCGAGGCGATTACCAGTGCTAAACCAATCGCCGCAAGAGGCAATTTCAGAATTTGATAGAGGCTTAAATTAAATGACTCGAGCTCCCCGTCTGAGGCAAGCTGATTAAGCAATGAGGCCAAAGTTTCAAATGGCTGGAACGAGGCCCACAAAAATAACAAACCAACAAGCAGGGCAACTACGAGGATTGTTATCAAAAGCGGAACAGAGAGCTTTTGTTTCATAAAACTTCAAAAGCCCTTCCCAAAAGACCCGATAATAATATTTGGCTTGTGAATTGCATCCGAGTGTTTTGTTCTTAGAAAAGGGAGGTGTAATCCACTTTTGGGAAAATGGTCAGTTTGCCGCCGACGGTGGCATCCAACACCTGGCGCCCGGCTTTTTCGTAGGCTTTGCGGGCCATCTCGTAGCCAATCTCGGACGTATCCAGGTCGGGCAGTTGCCAGCGGAAGCCTTTGCCGAAGTAACGCGGGTCGAAGTGATTGGGATCGTCGCCGTCGGAGACGACGGTTTTGTTGGCATCACCCTTGCTCGAAAAGTTATGGTCTACGCCAATCAGGATGACCTGTTCGAAGCCCATGTAGAAGGCAAGCTGGAGCGCAACATTGGTGACGGTGGCGCCTTCCCAGACACGGCGGGTCATGTCATAGGCAAACTGCGGGCCTGTGTAGGTAGTGTAGAGGAAAATCATGTCATCCGGGAGGCGCTGGAAGTGACGGTTGGAGTGCCAGGCGATGAACTTGGGAATAGGCAGGGCGGCAATCTCCTCAGCGCACTGCTCGATGACCAGATCGTTGATGGAGGCGAAATAGGTGGTGGTAAAACCCAGTTCGGGGAACATCAGGTAGATGCGGTTCATGCCGAAGGTGTACTCATCCTTGAGCTGGGACAGGTCGGTATGTTTCAGGCTGGGACCGTTGCCGATGATGAAACAGCGCTGGCCGCGATGGATATCCTTCATCTCGTACATGCGCTCGCGGCTTTTACGCCGCCAGGGATGCAGATAGGCATCGGGGACTTTTGGCAGGCGGCGGAGGGTGTCGTAAGTGTTTTTGGCTGCGTTGAGGATTGGGGTGGGAGTGAAGCGTTTGAGGGTCTGTTTCATAGTGATATGTGAGAAGTGAAAAGTGAAAAGTAATCCTGTTCCTGTTACTTTTCACTCAGTACTGAGCCTCGCCGTTGCGCCCCCGTCCACGACCATTGCCTGACCGGTCATGAACGACGATTGCTCATTATCAGCGAGGAAATAGATAGCCCGGGCAATCTCTTCCGGTTTTCCA
>JAABUE010000102.1 GCA_011389535.1 Anaerolineales bacterium | reverse complement strand
TGACATAAAAAAACCGGAGGTACCTATGGAAATCAAAATCGGCAACCGCACCATTAGCCCGGACCACCCGACCTACTTCATCGCCGACATTGCCGCCAACCATGATGGCGACTTGGAACGGGCGAAACTGCTCATCCGCCTGGCCAAAGAAGCCGGCGCGGACGCAGCCAAGTTCCAGAACTTCGATGCGCCGAAGATCGTTTCGGACTATGGCTTCACGCACATGAATTCGCAGGTCAGCCACCAGGCAACCTGGAAAAAATCGGTCGTGGAAGTCTACCGGGCGGCATCCATCCCGTTCGAGTGGACCATGACGCTGATGGAGGAATGTAACGATGTCGGCATCGATTACTTCTCCTCGCCTTATGATTTCACCGCAATCGATTTTCTTGACCAGTATGTACCCGTCTACAAGGCCGGCTCCGGTGAAATCGACTGGATCGAAGCACTGGAGCGCATGGCAAGCAAGGGCAAGCCGTTTTTCGTTGCCACCGGCGCCTCGACCATCGGCGAAGTCCAGAAGGCGGTGCATGCGATTTTGAAGATCAACAAGCAACTGGTGCTGATGCAATGCAATACCAACTACACCGCCAGCCCGGATAACTACGATCATCTGCACCTGAACGTTCTCAAAACCTACGCCACGATGTTCCCGGATATCATCCTGGGTCTCTCAGACCATACCCACGCGGTTGCGCCTGTCGTCGGAGCAGTTGCTCTGGGAGCGCGCGTGATCGAACGCCACTTTACCGACAGCAACGACCGCGAAGGCCCCGACCATAAATTTGCAATGGACCCCGCCAAATGGGCCAACATGGTGGAGGAAACACGCCTGTTGGAGCGCGCCCTGGGTTCGCCGGATAAATTCATCGCGGATAATGAAAAGGATACGCAGGTGGTGCAGCGCCGCTGCCTGCGGGCCGCGCGAGACATTCTGGCAGGTGAGACCTTTACCCGCGAGATGATCGATGTGCTGCGCCCCGCCACCCCCGGCGCGATCAAGCCCGACCAAATCACGAACGTTATTGGTACAAAGGCACTCCACGATGTGCCGCTGGGCAAAGAATTGAACTGGACGGATTTGGGTGAGTGAGTGCGACGTTCTACGTGCGATGTGCGAGGTGTTGAATGGGAGTTCGTCGATTTGAAGATATTCAGGCATGGCAGGAAGCCCGTATTTTGACAAAACAAGTTTATGTTATGACAAGGGAAGGTGCTCTTTCAAAAGATTTCGGTTTACGTGATCAACTTCAACGTGCATCTGTCTCTGTTATGGCAAATATTGCCGAAGGATTCGATTGTGACTCGCACGCTGAATTTGCTCGCTTTCTCGGGTTTGCACGTCGCTCTGCTGTTGAAATTCAATCACAGTTATATGCTGCATTGGATGCAGGTTATATCACTCCTGAGATTTTCAAAACCACCTATGAACAAGCAAATAAAACAAAAGCGATGGTGAGCGCCTTTAAGAGCTCACTTCAGCGCCAGAGATAAGTCGCACTTCGCACCCCGCACCTCGCACATATGGTATGAAAATTCTGTATTTTTCGAAAGAGTATTCCCCTCACGACCACCGATTTCTTTCTGCCATAAGAAACGGCGGGCATGCAGCGTTCCATGTTCGCCTGGAGGCCAATCTGAGGCAAACGGAAGACCGGCCTGTGCCCGAAGGGGTCCAGATTGTCCATTGGGCGGGCGGAAGGGCTAAATTCCGCTGGCAGGATTTACCAAAGTATGTATTAAGTTTGCAGCGTGTTATAAAACAGATTAAACCTGATTTGATCCACGCCGGTCCGATCCAGACCTGTGCCTTCATCGCCGTGCTGACCGGTTTCAGACCGATCCTGACCATGTCCTGGGGCTTCGATCTGATGCAGGATGCGGATCGCAACCGCTGGTACAAGCAAATTACGCAATACGTATTACGGAATAGTACATTCTTCACCAGCGACTCCCGGGTTACCCGAGATAAAGCCATCGCCTACGGTATGAATCTGAAACGCACCGTCACTTTCCCCTGGGGTGTAGACCTCCAACGGTTTGCGCCAAAAGACTTGTCTTCTCCTGGCGGAGGTAGACTGATTACTGATAACTCGTTCACTATCTTTTGCAACCGTTCCTGGGAACCGCTATACGGGGTTGACGTTCTAGCACGGGCATTTGTCAAGGCGGCACAGAGCAGGCCCGGGCTGAGTCTGATGCTGCTGGGGGGCGGCTCGCAGGGCGCGCGCATCCGCCAGATCCTGATGAGTGGCGGCGTGCTCGATCGGGTTACATTCGGCGGTCAGGTTTCACAGACCGAGCTGCCACGCTGGTATCATAGGGCTGAAGTTTATATCAGCCCGTCGCATGTGGACGGTTCATCGGTCTCGTTGATGGAAGCGCTGGCTTGCAGCCTGCCCTGCCTGGTCTCGGACATCCCGGGCAACAAGGAATGGGTGACCGAGGGCGAGAACGGCTGGCTTTTCCCTGACGGTGACACGGATGCGTTGGCGGCGAAAATCATGCAGGTGATGGACCGGCGCAGTATGTTGCCCAAAATTGGACGTGCGGCGCGGGCCGTGGCTGAAGAACGCGCTGATTGGAAGAAGAATTCCGCAAAATTGATGCAGGTCTACGGACAGGCATTGCAAGAGAAATAGGTTGAAGGAGGTTTCGAATGGTATTCGCGCTCATACTGGCTCTGGTCATGGCCATCGTGATGGTCTTTTTTGCGCTCGAAAACCCCATGATGGTGACGGTTTCCTTTTTTGGCTATGCAGTGCAAGGTTCACTGGCATTGTTCATCATGGTTGCAATGGGCATTGGTGTGCTGATTGGTCTGCTGGTCATGATCCCTGGCCGTATTAAAAGCGGCCTGGCCAACACACGCAACCGCAAGAAGATCGGCTCTCTTGAGACCAGCCTGGATGAGCACAAAACCAGACTGGCTGCGTTAGAAAAACCTGTAAATCCTCCTTTACCGACAGAATTCGAAGACAGCAAAGAAGAATAACCCGTATGCAAACCCGTGTCGTTGCTATCATCCAGGCGCGCATGAGCTCCTCGCGCCTGCCCGGAAAAGTTCTGCTGGATATTGGCGGACAGCCGATGCTGGCGCGCGTCGTTGCGCGGACTTCGCGAGCGACTACCGTCAACCAGGTGATCGTAGCGACGACCACCGACGCCTCAGACGACCCCGTAGCTGCCTGCTGCGATTCGATAGGTGTTACCTACACCAGAGGCAGCATGCATGACGTGCTCGACCGTTATTACCAGGCTGCGAAACAGTCCAAAGCCGACGTAGTGATCCGCATCACAGCCGATTGCCCGGTCATCGATCCAGTTCTGATCGACGAGTGTGTCAACACATTGTTGGATGGATCTTTCGACTTTACCTGCAACCGTCTCCCGCCACCCTTCACGCGGACTTACCCCATCGGCCTCGACACGGAAGTTTGTACGTTTACAGCGTTGGAAAAAGCCTGGAATGAGTCAACCGAAACCTTCCACCGCGAGCACGTGATGCCTAATCTTTACGAAGGGGTAGAGCTTTCAGTCGTCAGCGGACAGCTTTCAGCAGGATTGTCCCAGCGTGGGTTTAAAATCGCTCAATTGCATCACGATGTTGACTATGGTTCTTATCGCTGGACAGTGGACACACCCGAAGACCTCGAGTTCATGCACCAGGTTTATGCCCGCTTCGATGGCCGGGATGACTTTTCGTGGAATGAAGTTTTGGATTTGGTCCACAATGAGAATGACCTGATGCAGATCAACGCGGGCATCAAACACAAAACACTTAAAGAAATAGATGAGCGCGCTACAGGAAACTGATTACTGAAAACAATGTCCTTGATTACTCTGTTTTCCGCCCCCAAACCCTTCATCGATCCGCATATCGCGACCATCCAGCGCAATGCGATCCAATCATGGACCCTGCTTGCAGATGTCGAAGTTTTACTGATTGGCGATGAAGAGGGTGTGGCAGAAGCTGCAGAAGAACTTGGTGTAAAACACCTGCCGGATGTGAAATGTAGCCAGGGTGGCACGCCGCTGGTCTCATCCATGTTTCAGCTCGCCAGAGAATCAAGCAACAACGACCTGCTCTGCATCATCAACGCGGATATGATCTTGATGCCCGATTTCCTCGAAGCCGCACGTAGGTCACGCTCCCCCTTGCGGGGACACGTTCAGCGTGACAAATTTGTATTGCTCAGCCAGCGCTGGGATCTGGACATCGCCCAACCATTCGATTTCTCCGAAGGCTGGCAAGCTCGTCTCCGGTCCACGGTCCACGATCAGGGCCAACTCCATCGTCCCGCCGGGAGCGATTTCTTCCTGTTCCCCAAAACCTGTTACACCTACGTGCCAGACTTCGCCATCGGCCGCGCCGGCTGGGACAACTGGATGATCTACAAAGCCCGCCAGGAAAGATGGCCGGTGATCGACTGCACGCCTTCGATGATGATCGTGCACCAGAACCACGATTACGGTCACCTGCCTGAGGGTAAGCCGCATTACGAGCATCCGGAAACGAATGAAAATGTCCATCTGGCGGGCGGACAGGGCGCTGTGCGCTACACCATCCTGGATGCCACCCATCGCCTGAAAGACGGCGAACTCGTCCGCCCGGCGTTCAACAGCCTGCGCTTCTGGCGTGGTGTGGAATTATTGCTGCGTAAGATATTCTTTTTCTTTCCTGAAAATATGATTGAGAATATTGTCCGTCCCAACCGGTGGAAGAAGAGAATAAAAAAGGTATTCGGGAATCGGTAAATTGGGAGTTGGGCTATGTTATTCCCAAGTTCCAAATCCCGATTCCCAATTCACGGATAACAACATGCGAAAAGGCCAAAACCCAGCCAAATTTGTCAAAGACGTCGCAAAGCCCGAGCGGATCACCGCCGCCATGCTGACCTATATCCCGTTCCTGAGCGGATTCTACGAGGAAACCCTGGACGTGCTCAAAGTCAGCCTGGACTCGATGCGCAAAGACGCCGGCCTGCCCTTCGACCTGCTTGTCTTCGACAACGGCTCCTGCCCCGAAGCGCGCGATTACCTGGTCCAGGAAAAGGAAGAAGGCCGTATCCAATATTTGATTTTGTCAGAGAAGAACGTCGGCAAGGGCGGCGCATGGAACGTGATCCTGGCGGGCGCGCCCGGTGAAATCGTTGCCTATGCCGACAGCGACGTGCTGTTCTCGCCAAACTGGCTGGCGCGCTCGGTCGAAATCCTGGAAACCTTCCCAAACGTTGGCATGGTGACCGCTCGTCCCTTCCGCACACCGCCGGAGTTCTACAGCGCCACGCTCGATTGGGCGCGGGACGCGGACGCGGCCACGCTCGAAGACGGACAATTCATCCCCTGGGAGACCTTCCTCGAATTCAATCTTTCGCTCGGGCAGACCGAAGAAGAAAATGTAAAAGTATATGCAGAGACTAGAGACTGGAAAATTACTTATCTCCCTGAGCGGAGCGGAGCGCAGTCGAAGGGCATAACCGCCATGGTCGGCGCCTCACACTGGCAGTTCACCGCGTACAAATCTACGTTGCAGCAATTCCTGCCCTTCGACATGTCCCGCCCGATGGGTCAAGTCAAGCTACTGGACCAGCGAATGAACGATGCAGGCCTGCTGCGGCTGATGGTCTCCGATCCGCTGGCGATGAATATGTCCAATACGCTGGGATATTTGAGAGGGGAGTTGGGAAAGGAAGGGCCGAAGAAAAAGCCTTCATTAAGCAAGCGCGTGTTGGAATTTGCGCCGGTCAAGAAAGGTTTGCTGGCTGTGTATAACAAGATTTTCAATTGGTATTACTCTTAATTCGTGTCATTGCGAGCGAGTGAAACGAGCCTGGCAATCTCCGGTAACCTTCGAACGAATAGTTTCTTGAAATCCTGAGATTGCTTCGTCACTTCGTTCCTCGCAATGACACTTGAAAAAAATATGACCAAACGCATCTTCATCTCCGCCGACCACGGCATGGCCATCATTTACTTCCTGCAAAGCGACCTCGTTCCGACCCTGCTGGAGGCGGGCGTCGAAGTCGTCCTGCTCACTGATGACGAAATCCAGTCTCAAATCTCCAGCCGCTTTAATCACGCTGGTCTCACGGTCGAAGGCTTGCGCCTGAAACAAGCCAGCGCCTACGCAAGCAAGGTCAAACCGCGCTGGCAGTGGCTACTGGCCTACCTGCGGCGCGTCGGCGGCTCGTGGCGCATCAACACCGAAGCTATGGACAGCCACATCTGGGAAGTCTGGGCCGAGAACTCCTGGAAGTTCCGTCTCGGCCTCTGGATCCCCGCCGCGCTGTGGACCCTGCTGCTGCGGAGCTCGTCTGCCGCGCGCAAGTCCCTGGTGCGGATGCAGACCCGCTTCACGCCCCGCCCGGGCCTGTATGCCGATCTATTCGAGAAATACCGGCCTGATCTGGTCATCGCTTCGACGGCCGGTTGGAGACTGGACCGTTATCTTTTAAGGGAAGCAGCCCAAAGGGGAGTCCCGACCATGGCCGCCATCGTCGGCTGGGACAACCCGTCAAGTTACGCTATCCCCGGCGCGCCAATGGACTACGCCACCTGCTGGTCTGACCTGCAAAAGGATGAACTGGTCTTTGGCTCCGACTGGCCCCCGGAGCGCGTCCATGTGGGCGGCATCCCTTCATACGATGGTTATTTCCGCAAAACCTGGCTGGTACCGCGGGATGAGTATTTCAAGCTGCACGGCCTCGACTTGGATCGCAAGCTGGTCTCGTACGCCTGCTCGTTCGTTCACTTCGCGCCGAATTATCCCAATGTGGAAGCGCTGGCCAGGCTGGTCTCGTCCGGTGCGCTGGTTGAACCTTCACAACTGCTGGTGCGCCTGCATCCCAGTCATTTTCAGGACAAGCCCAGGATGTTCGCCGAAGAGCGTGAGAGGATCCACGCGCTCGAAGCGCTGTACCCCCATGTCCACGTGGTGCGGCCGGTGGCCCTGGGCGGCTCGCTTGGCTATTACAGCGGCGAAGACATGGATGAGAAATCTTCCATGATGGCGCACTCCGATGTGTTCGTGACCGTCTACTCCACCATGGTGGTCGAGACCGCAGTCCATGATACGCCGATTGTGGCTGCCGTGATCGACACTCCGGGCGGCTGGAACAAATCAAAGAAGTTCTCGCTCTCACTCAAAGAGATCGGGGATTGGCCCACGCATAAACGCTTCCGTGAAGCCAGGGCAGGTCGTGTTGCGCAAAATGAAACCGAGCTGTGTGAGATCCTAAATGCCTATCTGAAAGACCCCACCCTGGACGCCGCTGAGCGCCGGGCGTTCATCGAGCAGGAAATCACCTACACCGATGCGGCGGCTGGCAAACGCACAGCGGAATTCATCTTAAAAGTCCTGGATTTTGAAAGAAAGTAAGACCTTCTCATTGAAAACTTTTAATGGAACTTTAAGCAAGATGATCAAGGCTTCATCCAGGTTGGAGATAGTCCTGCAGGTTATGTTTATAGGACTGGTTGTTGCTATCGTATTGGAACAGGCCAATCCTCTATACCAGGTTCCAAACCGCGACAGCGGTTTCTTTATGTATGCCGGGGGCCAAATACTGAAAGGAAAGCTGCTTTATTTAGATATTTGGGATAGTAAGGGACCCTTGATATTTTATATCAATGCTTTTGCCTTATGGCTGGGCCATGGTTCGCGTTGGGGGGTGTGGGGGATGGAATTTATTTTTTTGTTTTCAGCTGCGTTTGTTGGTTTTAAGTTCATGGAAAAGCTAGGGGGACGCATTCCTGCGCTGTTTGGGACGGCCTTGTGGTTATTTGCTTTTAATAATGTCGCCAGAGGCGGGAATTTTACAGAAGAATATTCTCTCTTATTTAGCTTTGTTGCTTTATATCTATTCTGGCTTGGCGCTCAAAAACCACACAACAGAATTTATCCTTTTGTCATAGGCGTGACCCTGGCGCTGAATTTTTTGCTTAGAGCCAATAACATCGGTGTTCAGCTTTCGATTATATTCGTAACCATTTTTTCAGGGTTTCTTGATAAAAACTTGCAGCAGGGTTTGAAGCGCTTGCTCTGGATCGGATTTGGAGTGCTGTCCGTACTTGCTATTGTTGGGGTATATTTTAGTGCCCTGGGCACGATTGACGACATGTTCCAGGCAGCTGTGGCTTACAACTTCTTTTACAGCCGTGGCGGAACAAGGCTGGATGACCTGGCGATAAGTTTCGTACGTGGCGTTAATTTGCTTGGATATCTATCTTTGATACCAACTTTTTTAGGCTTTGGCATATTGCTTGAAAGATTACCGGAGAGCATCCGTTCAGGGCCAACTCCTTTTAGAGATTTAAGCTTCTTGCTTCTTATCGGCTATCCGGTAGAGATTGTCATGAGCGGCTTGTCGGGGAATAATTTCCCGCACTATTACATTTGTTGGTCTCCATATATTGCGCTGTTAAGTGGTCTGTTGCTGGGTTTACATGAGCGCTCGAACAAGCGCCATTTATTGACCTTGACAGTGATGATTGTACTGATTTCATTCATCAAATTTGACACACTGAGTCAATATCAAACTGCCTTCACCAAAATTCTATTCGATCGAGGCTCGGGAATCGAGCTGGTTCACCCGGTTGCAAAATACATTCGTGATAATACCGAGACTACAGATACTGTACTGGTCTGGGGTACGCAACCATACATTAATCTGTTGGCGCGCAGGGATTCGCCAACAGGCATATTATTCTATCCACAGCTTGCAAAGTCTCCGTTCACGGATGAACTGAACAACAGGTTCTACCGGGACCTCGTACAAAACAAGCCTGCGTTCATTGTGGATATGGTAAATCCGGATAATGATACGATCCCATTCATTGATCCGGTACTTCGAGAGACTCAATCTCAGCGATTGAGGCGCTTTAACCCTCCCCTCAACCTGGATCAAGTGTTTGATTTTATTCACAGCCATTACCATGTGGAAACACAAATCGCTGGGGTGACGATTTACCGATTAAACGACACCGGTCAGTAATTGGGCGAACCTGTGTTCAAAGAGCTTTGTCCATTTGCAGAAAAGCATGAAAAAATCTTT
>JAABUE010000101.1 GCA_011389535.1 Anaerolineales bacterium | reverse complement strand
ATACGGTCTCGTCCGATGACCATTACACCGGCCACAAAGCCGCCGCCTTTGGTGGGACTACGACGGTGATGGATTTTGTGGTGCAACAATCGCAAGGTTTCAAATATTCTGTAGACATCTGGCTTGAAAAAGCGCAAAAAGCGGCCATCGATTACTCCTTCCACATGAACCTGACCCGCTTCAATGAAAATGTAGCCAGGGATATCCCGTCTCTGGTGGAGATGGGTATCACTACCATGAAGGTTTTCACTGCCTATAATGGACGTCTGCGACTGGATGACGGCAGCATCTTCAAAGCGTTGCGCATTGCCAGAGACAACGGCATGCTGGTCATGCTGCACGCCGAAAATGGCGATGTGATCGAGACCCTTATCCCGGAAGCGCTGGCAGCGGGACACACCTCTCCCGAATGGCATGCGTTGACGAGACCTGCCTGGGGTGCGGCGGAGGCCGGTTTAAGGGTGGCAGGCATGGCATCCGTAGCCGATGCGCCGCTCTACATCGTCCATATGAACGCAGCCGGCGAAGTCGATATGCTGAAATACGCCCGCGAGCACGGCGTCAAGGTGATGGGCGAGACCTGCCCGCAGTATCTCTTTTTCACGATCGATCACTTACGGCGGCCCGACGGCGCCAAGTGGGTCTGCTCGCCGCCCATGCGCACGGACGCGGACAACGCCCGCCTGTGGGAGGGCTTGGCGGATGGCACCATCCAGACCATCGGCACCGACCATTGCGCCTTTTTCTTCAATGGCACGCAGCCGATTGAATATGAAGGGCAGCAAATTGCCATCCCTGGCAAGGAACTCGGCACGGACGATTTCACCAAGATCCCCAACGGCCTGCCCGGCGTGGGCGACCGCCTGCCTGTGATGTGGACCTACGGCGTACGGGCGGGAAAGATAACCGCCAACCAGTTCGTTGCGTTGAACGCGACCAACCCGGCCAGGATCTTCGGCCTGTACCCGCGCAAGGGAGCGCTGCTGCCCGGCTCCGATGCGGACATTGTTATCTGGGACCCGGATAAAAAGGTCAAGTACGGTGTGGCGCACGCCAAGCATCGCACCGATTACAACCTGTACGAAGGCTGGGAATTAGTGGGTTACCCCGAGAAGGTTTTCCTGCGCGGCCAGTTGATCGTGGAGGGCGAGCAGTGGTTGGGGAAGAGCGGTGAGGGGCAGTTTTTGAAGCGCGGGAAAGGTGAAATTCTTTAAGGATGCAGTTTCAATGTGAGTCGCTGGTAGTTCATTGTATGGATTATCGCACCCAGGAACATCTTAATAAGTGGTTGGAGAAGGATTTTCCCGCCCAAAGTTATGACCGCGTGGCTATCGCTGGTGGGGTATATGATCTGGATTATGTCATCGGGCAGGTGGATCTGGCGATAAAGTTGCACAAAATCAACCGAGTGGTTCTGGTCAATCACGAAGATTGCGGGGCGTATGGCGCTGCTGGAAACTACGAGCGTCACAAAATGGACCTGGAAGAGGCCAAACGCAAAATCAAAATATTGTTCCCTGATTTGGATGTCGAGACATATTATTTACATCTGGTTGGTATTTTTGAAAAGATGAAGGGACCCAATCTTGATGAATAGGCCCCCTTTCAAAGGTGAGGGGCTGATAAGCCGTGGTTTCAGCATGATTGAAAATACACATATTACTAATTACCAGTCTCTTCAAACAAAAAGCTCGGTCAAGGACAAGCATCCTCAACCGAGCTTCTTCACTTGTTACGAAAGTTGCTCTAGAACAACCCAACTACCTTACCGGTCTCCAGGTCCAGGTCCACATCGTAGAACACCGGGCGGGTGGGCAGGCCGGGCATGGTCCGCATGGTGCCCAGCAGCGGGTACAGGAAGCCTGCGCCCACCGAAGCGCGGATGTCCCGGATCGGGACGGTAAAGCCCGTGGGCACACCCTTCAGGTTGGCATCGTGGCTCAGCGACAGGTGGGTCTTGGCCATGCACAGCGGCAGGTCAGAAAAACCAAGCTTGGTGTACAGCGCGATCTTGGCTTCGGCTTCGGGCGAGTATTCCACCCCGTCCGCGCCGTAGATTTCCTTGCAGATCGTCTCGATCTTCTCTTTGATCGAGAGTTCCAGCGGGTAGAGCTGCTTGAAGTTGCTGGGTTTTTCAGCCGCCTTGACGACTGCTTCTGCCAGGGCTGTGGCGCCTGCGCCGCCTTCCATCCAGTGGCGGGCGACCACCGCGTCTTCTGCGCCAGCTTCCATGGCGGCCTGGCGCACCAACTCGACTTCAGCGGGTGTGTCGGCGGCAAAGGAGTTGACAGCCACTACCACGTTGACGCCGTACTTCTTGGCGTTGCGGATGTGGTGCTTCAGGTTGCCCAGCCCGGCCCGTAATAGGTCCAGGTTCTCATCGGTGTACTCGGACGCCAGGGGCTTGCCGGCCACCACTTTCGGGCCGCCGCCGTGCATCTTGAGCGCGCGTACGGTCGCTACCAGCACAACCACCTGCGGGACCAGGCCGGAGTAGCGGCACTTGATCCCGAAGAATTTTTCCATGCCGATATCGGCGCCGAAACCGGATTCGGTCACAACGTAGTCGGCCAGTTTGAGCGCGATCTTGTCGGCGATAATGGACGACTGTCCGTGGGCGATATTGGCAAACGGGCCGGCATGCACGAAAGCGGGCGTGCCTTCCAGGGTTTGCATCAGGGTCGGTTTGACGGCATCCATCATCAGCACGGTCATAGCGCCGGCGGCGCCGATGTCTTCGGCGGTGATGGCTTCACCGGCTTTGTTGGTGCCGATCACGATCTTGCCCATCCGGTTCCGCATGTCTTCCAGGTCGCTGGTCAGCGCCAGGATGGCCATGATCTCGCTGGCTACGGTGATATCATAGCCGGTGCGGCGGGTTTTGCCCTTTTCATCCGGGCCCAGGCCTATCTCGATCTCGCGCAGGAAGCGGTCGTTGGTGTCCACCACGCGGCGCCAGGTAATGGTAGCAGGATCGATATCCAGGCGGGCGAAGCGGCTGCGCTCTTCCGGCGTCAGGTCTTCAGGATCCGTCTTATCGATCCCCAGTTTTTGCAAGCGCTTGAGCATGGACGGAGAAAACGAGCGCGAGCCATCTTTGGCGGGCGGGCACAGCGCGTTGAAAAGCTTCTCGTCATCCTGCTGAGATTCGTGGAACATGCGCGCGTCGATCGCGGCGGCCAGCAGGTTGTTGGCCGCGGTGATCGCGTGGATATCGCCGGTCAGGTGCAGGTTGAAGTTTTCCATCGGAATGACCTGGCTGTAGCCGCCACCGGCTGCGCCGCCCTTGATGCCGAAGGTAGGACCCTGGCTGGGTTGGCGGATACAGGTGAAAACGCTTTTGCCCAGGTGCGCGCCGAGCGCCTGGCTCAATCCAACCATGGTTGTGCTCTTGCCTTCTCCCAGCGGGGTGGGTGTGATGGCCGTCACGTCGATGTACTTGCCATCGGGGCGGTCCGCCAGGCGCTCGAGGATCTCCAGCTTGACCTTGGCCATATAAGGGCCGTGCAGCTCGAGTTCGTCAGGCTGGATGCCGACTTCTTCAGCCACCTGTAAAATGGGCTTGAGAGTGGCTTCTTGAGCGATGTCAATGTCAGAAGGAACAGGGGTACGCAGATGGATCGGGGTTGGTGTGAATGTCTTTAGCATTTATCTCTCCGTTTGGTCTAAGGGATACCCTACTATTGTTAGCGATTTTTGTCATTTACGCAATGGACTTCTTTCCCCCGTTTCTTGTAATATTCGTCACAATCCTTATCTTATCACAGTTGTGCCAATATTCTCTCCTTTCAATGCTTTTTCAAGATTCTCCTGCCCTTCTCCTGAGAAGATCAAGGCCTGCAACCCCGGCACCTGCTCGACGAGATTCAGCATTTGTTGGACCTTGGACTGCATGCCGCCGGTGACGTCTGCCCCGGCAGATTCCCCGATCCCGGTGCTGATCTCGTTGAACGATGCGCGCGTCAGGACCTCCACCCTGTGCCTGCGCCCCGGGAAATCAGCCCAGACCGCTTCTTCGAGCCCTGCCAGCAGAATCCGGCCCGGATGCAGTTCCCGCGCCAGGTGCTCGAAAAGGTCTTCGGTGGACAGGATTGTCCCGCCCTTTGCCCGGTCGAAGATCACGTCCCCGTGCACCACCGGGACGATGCCCCTCTCAAGCGCATACTCTATTTGCGATAGATCCCATTGCAGCACCTTACCATCCTGCGCCCACACGCTGGCCGCCGGCGAAAAGGTCATCGCCGGCACCCCCGCCTCGTGCAGCGCCTGGATCACATACCGGTTCAGCCTCGAAGCCTGGTACCAGACCTCCGCAAAGCCACGCCAGTAACTGCCCTTACCCCTAATCCCTCCCCCAAAGGGGGAGGAGGATTCACTCCCCTCTCCCTCCGGGAGAGGGGCCGGGGGTGAGGGCATCGCTCCCCCGATTTTCTTCGCAAATGGGGGGAGCCGGAGGGGGGCCCCATCCCTCGTCTCATACTTCTTCGCCGCCGTATGCCCAAAAGACCCGGAACCATGCCCTAAAACGAGACGCAGCTCCGGGGCTGCGTGTAGTGAGCGGGCGATCTGGGAAGCCAGGTCTGCCAGCTTCTCATGTCGCGCCGTATACGCCCGGGTTTTGTCCGTGATCAGCGATCCGCCCAATTTAAGGAAAACCAGCTCCTGCATGGGTCTGTTTTACCACAGACTGATATTCCGTCAATATGTGCTAGGGTAATCGCATTTGGAAAATTTGATGCCGATTTTCTGTGGCTGTGCGAGCCTAAAGCCCATATGAGGCGCAATTCTCAAGTCCGAAGGACTTTCATGTACGGAGGCAGGGCTTGTGCGAGGCCCCCTGTAGGAGCAGCCCGCCGAAATGTGTGTGCCAGGAAGTTTGAAATGCGATTGCCTTCAACGTTATCCTTTCGATCACCGACCAGTTCGGATAATCGACGCCATTATTTTGCTGCTAAATCTATGTTTGTTGGGTTGCTATTTGTTACCCGGCAGCGCATCGCTCAGGCGGACGGCTACCTTCATAGATCTACCGCTCTCGGCTTCCCTTATAACGGGATCATCCGAAAAAAAGGAGTGAATCGCGAGTCCACTACAAGAACTCAGTAGTTTTGCCACAGAGTCGCGGAGTTTTCTTTCATTACTTCTCTGTGTCTCAGTGTCTCTGTGGCTGGGATTTGGCTTTTTGCAGCTAGTGATCCGCTTAAATTGGGCTTTTGCGCCGTAGTGAGCGCTTTTTGATACGCGGGGATAAATGCTATAATCCCAACAATGGACATTCGCGCTGGTATCTTCACAACCATCATCCTGGCTGTGCTGGCTGCTCTGTTATTCTTCCGGGTTGGGATTCGTTCGATCCAATCGGCTCGAAAACTCACTTTTTACCGCCTGCGCAACCAGCGCATGTCAGGCGGCTGGCGGATGCTTGTGACAGGCGTGCTCCTGCTGCTGTTCGCGGCCTGGCTGGGCCGTTTTGGGGAACCGATCGCCTACCGTTATTTCCCACCCTCGCCCACCGCCTCACTTACACCTTCCATCACCCCAATCCCGAGCATCACGCTGTCCCTTACCATTACGCTCTCGCCAACCATCACGGACACTCCCTCCGTGACCGATACGCCCAGCATTACGCCTACACCCTTTATCCCCCCGGCGATCGAAGCGCTGTTCGAGAGCGCGGTCACGCCCAACCCGGATGCCGTCTTCAGCCCTTTGCAGTTTTCGACAGTTTACGAAAATTTCGAATGCGTGGCTCCTTCGACCAGCTTCGTGAACCCCATTCAGTCGATGACGGCCTGTTTTTCATACAACAATATAGCCCCGGGCGTGCAATGGACCGCGCTCTGGTACCGGGATGGCGAACTGGTTAAGTACGATACCCATGTTTGGGGCGATATACTTGGCGAATCTACCGGCGGCCTGGGTTCCTCGGAATGGGCGCCGCCGCCCGAAATGTGGCAGGCGGGGGACTATGAAGTGCAGATATTTGTCGGCCACGAATGGAAGGTCGTCGGTCGTTTTATCGTTGCAGGCGACCCGCCTACGGCCTCGCCAACCACCAGCCCGACCCTGACGGCTTCACCAACCCTCACCCGAACCCCCTCTACAACCCCGACCTCGAGCAGGACCCCGGTTCCCACCGGTACATCTACCCCTACGCGCACGCCGCGCCCCACCGCTACATCCACTGCCACCCGTACGCCCAGACCTCCCACTTCTACTCCATAAGGCAACCTATGACCGAAATACCCTTCCAAGATTATTATCCAGACCACATGGCCCATTGCTATGGCTGCGGGCGGCTCAACCAACATGGCTACCAGATCAAAAGCCTGTGGGATGAAAACAAGCCGGATGAATCGGTGGCCTATTTCACACCTCAAACGCATCATACTGCCATCCCCGGCTATGTCTACGGCGGCCTGCTGGCCTCGCTGGTCGACTGCCATGGCACAGGGACTGCCGCCGCTGCCGCCTACCGGGAAGCAGGCCGCCCCATGGACAGCGAGCCCCCGCTCCGTTTTCTGACAGGCTCCCTGCACGTGGATTATCTCCGGCCCACCCCTATGGGCGTTACGCTGGAGATCCGCGGCAAGGTCAAGGAAGTCAAGGGCCGCAAGATCGTGATCGAGGAATGGATCCTGGCGGACGGGGTCACTACGGTGCGCGGCGAGGTCGTCGCGGTGCAGGTTCCTGAGCAATTGGTCAGAGAGCTGCTGGAAAGCGCAGGGAAATAACGGAAAAGTTACAATTACCTTTGTTGGTTGTGACGACTTCCCCGGCACCGCCCGCCGGGGCAGGCCGTCCGCCCCGCGAGGGCGTCGGCCCGCCCGCCCCGACAAGCGCAGCGGGCCGGGGAGACGGGGTGCAGTCGTCTATTACAAAGGATCGCTCTTATCTCAAATTGACGTTACTTACCTAGAGAAAAACGCACGCATGGGGGCGAAGTAGAAGTCCTCCCAGCCTTGTTTGTACCCTTCAGCCTGCCCGGCCGGGATATTTGTGTGGACCAGAGTGAGCTTGGTCCCTGCCGCGGTGCCTTCGAGCAGGATCTCCACATGCGAGTCAGGACTCTCTTCGGGGAACTCGCTGGTCCGCCAGGCCTGGACGATACGATAAGGATGCTTCAGTTCAAGTGTTTTGCCCCAGATATAGCCGTCCCAGGCTGTGAATGCTCCCCCGGTTCCACCCTGAACTTCGGCCTGCTCCCCTGTCATCTGGCCGTGACCTTCGCTTGAAAGCCATGCCGTGTAAATTTGCTCCGGGGTAGCGGAAATCATTGTCGAGAGGGTGAACGATTCCATGCTTGCCTGCTAAATATTCCGTCGTCTTTCCATCAATGCCATTGTCTTGGCAATCTGGGCAGCCAGGCGGGCATTGTTCAATAACAACGCCAGATTGGTGCGCAGAGACCGTCCGTTGGTCAGCTCGCTGATGCGCTGGAGCAGGAACGGGGTCAGTTCCTGACCGCGGGTTTCATTTTTAATGGCTTCATGCGAGGCCTGCAGGATGTAATAATCCATCTCGGACTTGGGAATTTCGTCCCCGGACGGCACAGGCTGCGCCACCAGGATGGCGCTGCGCATGCCTATTTCCCAGTGAGCTTGCGCCAGTTTGACAATCTCTTCCGGGGTGTCCAACTTTACGCTTGCCTTGAGCCCGCTGTCGCGCGAGTAGAAGGCCGGGAAGGCCTCAGTCTGGTACCCGACGACCGGAACAGCCATCGTTTCGAGAACTTCCAACGTGGCAGGCAGGTCCAGGATCGCTTTCGCGCCCGCGCAGACCACGATCATCGGGATGGAGGCCAGCGCTTGCAGGTCGGTCGAAACGTCGAAGGGCGATTCTTTGTGCACGCCGCCGATCCCGCCGGTAGCAAACACCTTGATCCCGGCCTGGTGCGCGGCGAACATGGTCCCGGCGACGGTGGTGCCGCCGTTTTCAGATTTTATGGCCGCGGTGGCAAAATCCCGCTGGCTGATCTTGCGTGGCCTGGGATCGTTGGCCAGCTCGTCCAATGCCCCTTCGCTCATCCCGATGCAAACTTTGCCTTTCAGCACCCCTATGGTAGCCGGGACGGCGCCTTCCTCGCGGATGGTGGATTCCATATCATGCGCCAGCGCCAGGTTCTGGGGTCGCGGCAGGCCGTGGGTGACTACAGTCGATTCCAGGGCCACAACCGGCAGGGAAAGATTCAATGCCCGGCCGATCTCGTAGGAAATTGTGAAGTTGGATGGAGGCATGGGTTATACGAGCAGGTGGCCATATAGGCCTTCGAGGGAAAGGCTTGGATAAACGCTGCCCGGGTGTTGTAGTGTCAGGGAGGCCGCCGTGACCCCCAGGCGGATGGCATCGTCTAGCTCGATCTCGTTGAGCAGCGCAAACAGGATAGCCGCGGTCATCGCGTCGCCTGCGCCGGTCGGGTCGGTGATCCGGGTGCGGATAGCCGAGATGTGCCCGGTTGTTTCCGAGGTGGCATACACCACGCCATACTCAGCCAGCGTGACTAGCGCGATCCGAACGCCCTGGTTTACCAGGCTGCGGGCAGCTTCCATGGCTGTATCCCGGTCGGAGGCTTCGAAGGTGAGACCGGTCAACAGGCCGGCTTCTTTGCTGTTCGCGGTGACAAGGTAATATTTCGGCAGGAATTTTACCAGCCGTGCTGCCAGTGTAAAAGAGGCTGTATCGGCGCAAATCGGGATTTTCGAACGCCTGGCAAGGTTGACCGCAGCCCGCAGCGTCTTGACCGGCAGGTTGGCGTCTACAAACACCAGGCTCGAAGATTTGAAAAGCGCTTCATGTTCCTGCAGGTAATCGGGTGTGATCTCTTCCAGCGCGCGCATGTCGTCCACGGCAAGCTGTAACTTCCCGCTTTTATCCAGGATACCCATATAGAAACCGGTAGGGTAAGCCGCCGTGCGCAGGATGGCGGATACATCCACCCCGCTGGCGGCGGTGTGCTCGAGCAGTTCGCTCCCGGTGCGGTCCTCTCCCAGGACGGTGATCAGGCGTACCGGCTGGCCGAGGCGGGCAAGATTTTCGGCTATGTTACGGGCCACGCCGCCGTACGAGCGCCGGATCCGCGCCGGGTTGGAGGCAGCCGGCTTGAGGTCCGATTCGAGCCGGCCGACCACGTCCATCCCGGCTGCGCCCAGCACGAGGACGGGGCGTCCTGAATCAAGA
This sequence comes from Anaerolineales bacterium, assembly GCA_011389535.1. GTDB lineage: Bacteria > Chloroflexota > Anaerolineae > Anaerolineales > Villigracilaceae > JAABUE01. The sequence continues at coordinate 90 of JAABUE010000101.1, read as the reverse complement.
GTAGAGTAAGAGTCCATCATTTGGTGAGTTATACCAGAAGTTTAGCTGTTTGCATGAAAGAAGACTCCCATTGCTCGATATCGGCTATGG
>JAABUE010000010.1 GCA_011389535.1 Anaerolineales bacterium | reverse complement strand
CTTCATCGTGACCAATCCCAACTGCACCAGCACCGGGCTGACCATCGCCTTCCGCGCCCTGCACGATGCCTTCCGCATCAAACGCGCCTTTATCGTTTCGATGCAGGCCCTTTCCGGCGCGGGCTACCCGGGCGTGGCCTCGCTGGACATCCTGGACAACGTCATCCCTTACATCGGCGGGGAGGAAGAAAAGGTGGAACGGGAGCCGCTTAAGATGCTGGGGACGTTCAACGCGGGCAGGATCGAATTTGCGCCCATCACCCTTTCCGCGCATACCAACCGGGTAGCGGTCATCGACGGGCACCTGGTGGTCACCTCGGTGGAATTCGAACGGGACGTCAGCCCCGAAGAAGCCAAACGCGCGCTGAGGGATTTCAAGGCCCCCCGGATCGTGGCAGGACTGCCGTCCGCGCCGGAGCCGGTCATCGTGGTGCGCGAGGAAGCCGACCGCCCGCAGCCGCGCCGTGACCGCGACGAAGGCCAGGGCATGGCCAGCGTGGTCGGGCGCGTGCGGGAAGACCCGATCTTCCACATCAAGTTTGCCAATCTGGCGCACAACACCATCCGCGGCGCGGCGGGCGGCGCGATCCTGAACGGGGAACTGCTCAAAGCGGAGGGCAGGATTTAGAGATTTGGACAGGGTTTTGCTTGCATCTCCCTATATTTTCTTGTATAGTTTATACACTGGACTACAGGTGAGAACATCTTTTTCGAGGAGATAACAAATGTCCGCTGCTCCCAACCCAATTGAGAAGGAATCCATCGTATTCGAGAACGGTCAACCTGCCGAAATCCTTCACGTCAGGCGGTCGTTGGATGCTGCTGAAATCTTGAAGGCCATGAAAATCCCGGCAGCACAGGCTGCGATCATCGTCGGCGGAAGTACGACGGAGTTCCAATCCCGTCTCAAGAACCGGCTGACCGACCTGATCAGCCGCGGTGTAGCCCAGGCTGCGCTGGAATCCGAGGCGATCATCCTGGACGAGGGAACAAAAACCGGAGTAAGCGAGATCGTCGGGCAGGGCGTAGCAGACCGGGGTCGCAGGACGAAGCTGATCGGCGTTCTGCCGCAAAGGAAAACAAGGGGTTCGGACGAACCTGTCACACAGGATGACAAAAACCTGGACCCAAACCATACCCACTTCATCTTCAACGATCAGGAACGGCAGACCAGGCAGGCAGAGATGATCTGCCGCCTGGCAGAAGCAGCTGCAGAGAACAAAGATTGGATCCTGACTGTTTTGGTTGGTGGGGAGACTGAAGGAACGGCCCTGGATCTGGCGCTGGAGACAGTCCGCCGGGGCTGGACTTTGGTAGTGATCGAAGGCAGCGGTCTCCTGGCAGACCAGATCGTCAGGCTCAAAAAAGAGATCCTGGCCGTTGAGAAGCGCACAGGCAGGGTGTGGAAATGGGTCAATCGGTTTCCGGCCTTCAATACCCGACTGGCGAACTTGCAAGAGACAAACCCGCGCCTGTTCGAGATCATCAGCGATGGCAACATCCTGGTTGTCGGGACAGGATTCGATGCCATCCAGTTGCGTAACCTGATCAAGGGCATCTTTACCCATCCGCCCAAAGAAAATATTTTGTGGACCGCCTGGCAGCGGTTTGCCGAATACGACCTTAATTCGGGCAGACATCGCGCCCAGTGGCGCTGGCTGAAAAATGTCCCCCTGATCCTGGGCGTGGTCAGTACCCTGCTTGTTTTGATTCATTCCACGCCGGGCACAAACCTTGTATTGGAGGAGGGTCAGAACCAGCTCTGGAGCAGTGTGTATGCAAGCATCATGAACGGGCTCACGGTCGTCCGCGCCAGCCCGCTCCTGGACCTGATCTTCCGGTTTACGATCATCCTGCTGCCGATCACCGCCTCGATCATCCTGGGCATCGAGACGCGCTTGAAACTTGGCAGCAAGTACATTCTATTACGCGGCGCTGCCGAATCGATCAAACGGGGGATTTACAGCTTCAGGGTCCTGGGACACCGGGATGGGAATACCGCCGATACCATGCTTCCATACAATGAGCAAGGATTGGCATCACATCTCACGAAGATAAGCAAGATATTGTTGGAATCAGATGTCAACGAGGCCGCCTTCTCGCCTTATGAAGCCCGTATCCCGCCCAATATGTTTGGAGCGGAGGCTTACGATGACGGCTTTTCTCCCCTGGACCCCGAGACATATGTGAAGATCCGTGTCGGTGACCAGCTCAAATTCTACACGCTGCGCACGAACCAGTACGAAAAACGGATCCGCCGGCTGCAATATTTGATGCTGGTCTTTGGCGGGCTCGGCACGTTCCTGGCAGCCATCGGGGCCCAATACTGGCTGCCCTTTACGGCAGCGATCGTCTCGGCCGCAACCGCGTACCTGGAATACCAGCAACTGGAACAGATCCTGACGAAATACAACCTGACCAAATCCAGCCTGGAAAACGCCCGGGCGAACTGGCTGGCCCTGCCGGAAAGCGAGCGTTTCGAAGATAAAAACGTCCAGAGACTTGTGCGGGACGTGGAAGCCACCCTTGAAAGTGAAAACCAGGGCTGGGTGCAGTATGTCAACCAGGTCCAGGAAGAAGGGCAGGGATAGGAAATACAGCAAGTAAGAGTCTCAAAACTCAACACAACCCCGCAGGATTGCGGGGCAAAGGCACCCCGGCCCGAACGGCAGAGCCGGGGCGGGCTAAGGCACCAGGTCACAATGTTTTTTTCTTAATCTCTTCGAGACTTTGTGCCTTTGTGGTTAGAGGCCCGTAGCTGATTGACTGACAAATCTTAACTTCAGTAGTCAATTTACCGCGGAGACCGCTGAGCCCGCAGAGTTTTTTCACCGTTTTTCTCAGCGATCTCTGCGTGTTCTCCCGAAGGATATCGGGACGATGTGCGGTGAAAGATTAAATGTGTCAATCAACCAGGGCCCGTAGTTTTCATACAGTCTCTCACATTATTGCCTGTACAGCACAGCCAGATCCGCAGGGCAATATGGGACAACCTGTGAGCAACAAGAATCAACGAATGGCTTTATACTTACATCGATCATGAGAATTCTTACCCAGAAACTTTTCCAGTTTGGATTGATGTTTGCTCCGATGTTCTACCGGCAGCACACGGGTCAAAGCACGGTCATTCAACACATCAACGCTAGGACCCGGATGAAGATCAGGGTCAATACGTTTGACAAACAGGCGATCTATGAAGTCTGGAAGCTGAAGGAATATGAAACAGAACACTTCGTCATCCGTCCCGGCGATGTGATCATAGACATCGGCGCTCACATCGGGACGTTTTCGGTCTGGGCCGCGCAAAAAGCAACCTCCGGCCAGGTCTTCGCGTTCGAGCCGGACCCTGAGAATTACGCTCTGTTGGCAGAAAATAAGAACCTGAATGGGCTTACGAACCTTCACATCCTCAACAGCGCGGTCTCCCAAAAACGAGGATACGTCAAATTATTCACCTCAGACTACCACAACATGACCCACTCCTTTTTCGAGGAAGGAACCCGTGCGAATACCCTGGTGGATACGGTTTCGCTGGCAGATATCCTGGAGGAATACGGGTTGGAAAAGGTCCACTACCTGAAAGTCGATGCCGAAGGAGCGGAGTATCAAATCCTGTTAAACACGCCACCCAGCGTATTAAGGCGGATAGATAAGATCTTCATCGAGTATCATGATTATCTGAACCATGGCTACAATTATAGAGATCTGATAGGCTACCTGGGCGAGAACGGCTTTCAGACGGAAACCGGAGCCAGCGCCTTCCACCGGCACATTCTGAAGATGGGACTGATAAAAGCCAGAAGGATCTAAACAACTGAAGAACGAATACCTGTATCAAAAACGCCCCTTTCGGGGCGTTTCCTTCTATATTATAGTGCTACTCGATTCCTTCAAATATCCGGTCCAGTTCTTCCTCCGGCACATCGAAGACGCTGTTGTGCGGCGGGAGCGGTTCCCTGGTCATCCATTCCGGCAGGCGGTCATCCTTGGCGGTAAACCCGGCGCGACAGTTGAACTCGCGCTCCATCCTGATGGTCTGCTTGCCCAGTTCTTGTAAGATATTATCCGGCAGATCGTCCCAGCCGTAGCGCGCCGAGAGCAGGCGCTGGATAACCCCGTCCGGGGTGGCGGCATAACCAAAGCCGGCAAAGATGCAGGCGCCCAGCGTGTCGTAGCCAGCCATGTTGTACTGCGTTGTTCGGGAAAGGTCCACCTGCCCTTGCGGGTCAAGGTGATCGATCTTGGCGCGGATGGTCAGGCCGCAGGTATGGTCCGCGCCCTGGGGGGTGGTGGCGTAGGTCACGCCCGTGCCCTTGATCGCGCGCGGCTCGTAAGCCGACATGGCCTGGCGCTTGACAACCGGCACGCGCTCGATATTGTACATTTCACCCGTAGCAGCTGCCCCATCCCCTAACACGCGCCCGACCTCCGTCCCTGCCCGGATCTCGCCCATTAAGCGCAGCGCCGTCTCGCCGTCACCGAATTCCAGCAGGCCCGCTTCAGCCGCCACGCCCAGGGCTGCTCCCACCTCGATGGAGTCCAGTCCCAGATCGTTGGCTTCCCAGTTCAATCGGCCGACCATATCCAGCGACGAGATTCCCAGGTTGGAGCCCATCAGGCCGATGGTCTCGTATTCGAGCGGCGAGACAATGATCCTGCCATCCTCGCCAGCGAAGATGTTCGAACACTTGATGGTGCAGCCCGCCATGCAGGCATGGGACGGGTCACCTGGTTTCCCGCGCGTCAGGATAAAATCGCGCAGCGTCTCCCCGCTGATATCGTCCACGTTTTCGAATTGACCGTCTGAGAAGTTGCGCGTTGGCAGCGCGCCAAAACCGTCGCTCATATGGGCCATGGCAGCGGTGCCGTAATCACGATACGTGGCCGACTGGGGATGTTCCAGCACGGCTTTGGTGTAATCCTTCTGCGCGGCTTTGAACGCCTCCGGCCTCGCGATGGGCGGCTTCCCCCCACCGGCATGGTCGAACACGATGGCTTTTAATCCCTTCGAGCCCATCAGCGCGCCGAGCCCGCCCCGGGCAGCGATGCGCGATGGGACCCGGTCCTTATCGATGTTCTGTACGCCCGCCGATTTCAACCGCATCTCGCCGCCGGGGCCGATCAACGCAATTGCGACTTTGTCCCCATACTTCTCGAGCAACTTTGGGGCTGTCTCATAAACTCCCAGGCTGACCAATCCATCGGCTTTTTCCCACTTGGGTCCATCCAGCGAAAGGTGCAGCACCCAGAACCCGTCTTCTTCGGGTAGGTCCTCGATGATCAGCGCATATATGCCCATGTGGGTCATGTGCAGGCCGGTGCGACCGCCCGCGTTGGATTCCTTGATGCCGCCCGTCAGCGGGGATTTGCCGCCCACTGAGATGCGGTCCGTGGAGGAGAGCATATGCCCCACCAAAAGGCCGGGTGCGAAGATCAGTTTGTTGCCAGGGCCGAGCGGGTCGCAGGTGGGGTCCACCTCGTCGAGCAGGATGCGCGCCAAAAGTCCGCGCCCGCCGAGGCGCTGCCAGGTTTCGGGAACGGGTTCCAGTTCCAGGGTCTGGTTGCGAACGTTCACCCGCCAGACGCGAGTTTGATGTTCACTCATTGGATCCATTTCTCCAGTTCGAAATTTTCTGCAAACGGGTTCACAAAGCGTATGCCTTCCAAAATCTGTCCATCCTGGAAATCTTCACTGAAAATAAGGGGGATCTCATGAAGTTTAGCGCAAGCCCATATTTGGGCATCGAAATAGGATATCTGATGCTCTCGCACGATACGCACTGCCTCACGCACAATTCCAGGCGTTAGCGGGTAAACAGGAAAAGTTTGTAAAAAGACATCTACTTGCAAGGCTGCTTCGTCTAAGGTCAATTTGGGCAATTTGCCACGGGACACAACATTGAAGAATTCCCCAACGCACTGGATGCTCAAAAATCCCTGCTGGTAAAGTTGTAAGCTTGTCAGCAGTTCACGTGCGAGGCTATTCTTGCGAGGTTCGGCTAAATCAAAGGAGTAGACGAGGATGTTCGTATCAATCAGGCTTGCGGTCATAGCGGCTCATTCGTTCATCGTACAATTCCTCGCGCGTCCAATCGCGGGGACGAGGTTCAACAGGGCCACGCTTATCAAGCTCTTCCCAAAAGGCGACAAGCTTCTTCCAGGCTTCAGGATCATATGCGGGCCGATAAACGCTGGAAAACCGCATTTCCTTTTCCAAGGCTTGCCGGATAATCTCTGCTTCGCTGATCCCGCGCGCTTCTGCCAGCTTTTTAAGCCGTTCTTCCTGGCTCTTTTGAATATAGATTTGTTTGCGGACCATTTTACTCATGCATGTCTCCTGCGACTATACATCACATTATACATTACCTGAGACATTTATCCGAGCGTTGCCTTCAGGGAGTCAGCGAATATCGCCAGCGCATCGTTCACCTGCCCCTCCGTCACGTTCAACGGCGGGATCCAGCGGACGGTGCTGTCGTAGGTGCCACAGGAGAGCAGCAGCAGTCCGCGCTCCTCAGCAGCGTGGATGATCTCCTTCACCAATGGCTTGGCATTTTTGTACTTGCCATCCGATTCGAACTCCGAGCCGATCATCAGTCCCAGGCCGCGCACATCCCCGATCTGCGGGTATTCCTCCTGGAGTTTGCGCAGGCCGGTCTGGAGCTGGATTCCGCGTTGCTGCGCGTTTTCGAGCATATTTTCCTCCCGCATCGCCTGGATCGTAGCCACGGCCGCCGCACAGGCGACCGCGTTGCCGCCGTAGGTGCCGCCGTGCGAGCCGCCCGGCCATTTCTTCATCAGGTCGAGGTTGGAGAAGACACCCGAGAGCGGCAGTCCAGAAGCGATCCCTTTGGCAGCAGTGATGATATCTGGCTCGACAGCATAATGCTCGAACGCGAACCACGCCCCCGTGCGCCCAAAACCGGACTGAATCTCATCGAGGATCAGCAGGATACCGTGCTTGTTGCAAATCTCTCGCAATCCTTTGAGGAACCCGGCTGGCGGCGGCACGTACCCACCCTCGCCGAGCACTGTCTCGATCAAAATTGCAGCCACGTCGCTGGGGGCGATCTGTGAGGCAAGCAATTCTTCGACCGCCTCGAGCGCGAACTGGCACGCCTGTTCCTCGCCCATCCCCAGGCGATAGGCGTATGGATACGGCGCGACGTACACGCCCGACGGCAGCAGTTGTGGTCCCATTTTATAGACGGTTTTGGAGGTGGTCAACGCCATCGTCCCGGCTGTGCGACCGTGAAAAGAGCCGCTGAACACGATCACCGCATTCTTCCCGGTTGCATTGCGCGCCAGCTTGACCGCCCCCTCCACTGCTTCCGCGCCAGAGTTGCTGAAAAAGAAACCATCGATACCGGGGGGCACAATCGTGCGCAGCTCTTCGATCAACTGCATCATCGGTTTATGGACGATAATATTGGCCTGGGCATGCAAAAACTTGCCCGCCTGATCGCGAATGGCATCGACCACTTTCGGGTGGCAGTGCCCGGTGTTGGTTACGCCGATACCGCAGGTGAAATCGAGATATTTCCTGCCATCCTCAGCATATATGTACGATCCCTCGGCGCGTTCTGACTGGATCGGGAAGATGCGCGTCCACACGGGGGACATATGGGAAAAGTTTTCTTCAAAAATGTTTGTCATGGTTTCTCCGTGAAAGCAGATTGAACATCTCTTATGAGCTTTGCTGGATTGCCAAATCCAGCATCTCCACAGCAGATTTGGCAATCTGCTATAGCGTTTCGTAATTTGCTGAAATTGTGATTTATACCTGTTAAGAGTTTACCTTTTCAGCTTGCAAATCTTTTGCAAATTATTCCAATAAAAAAGGGATAGGGATCCTTTATAAAGAATCCTATCCCTTCAAACACCTATCACTCACTATGCAGGCAGGTATTCCGCCGCCCACTCAATGTCAAACTGCTTGAGCGTTTCTGCGGTCGGTACACCCTCGTTTGTCCAACCGGCGACCTTATAGTACTCATCCAGCGCAGTTTCGAACTCCTCTTTTGACAGCGAAATTCCCGAAGTAGGACCAGTCCCCTTCAAGGGTTTGAAGAATTTCTTGGGCAATGTATCCGACTTGCGGTCAAGGCCTTCGCGCGCGTTGAAGACGCGGAACAGGTTAAGGCGTCGGGCGCCGACTTCCTGTAGCTCGTCCACCGTCACGCCCCAGCCGGTGACATAATTGATCATGTCAGCTGTCTCTGCCGGGCCATACAAGGTCCAGGCCGGTCCCCAGACGAACTGGCAGAGTTCAGCCGAGTCGCACAGGCTGAAGAACAGCTGGCTGTTGTACGCAAAGCGCACTTTTTCGGGCGTCAGACTATAGGCAGGCTGCGGCTCGCTCAAGCCGATCAACTTCAAGCGGTCCAGGTTGAGATCAGCCACACCTTCTTCATAATAAGGGTCATGCTCGCTGGACTGGTGGTCGGCGCCAAACGGGTTGACCGCATAAATCAAGCCGAGGGAGCGCTTGGCCTGCGGCATGTGCGCCGGGGCTTCCGCGCCCTTGCTGGTGATCAGGAATTCGTTCGCGCCGTTGCCCCAGACAGCCGCGGCCCGCTCCGAACCCTGGGAAAGCACCTGACCCAGCGGGCCCTCATTTTTAACAATTGCATCCAACGCGGCCAACATCGCATCCACATCGCCGAACTTCAGTTCGATGCCGCCAGTCTGTTCCCTGCTAATGACACCTTTCTCGTAGCACTCTATCGCGAAGGCGATGGTCGCGCCACAGGCAATCGTATCGATGCCGTACTGGTTGCAAATCTGGTTGGCCAGGGCAACAGCGGCCTGGTCTTTGATGCCACAATACGAGCCGAAAGTTCCCAGGGTTTCGAACTCCGGACCGCCGTAGTACGGGTCAACTTTATGTTTGCCCTCGGTTATCTCCACGACACGTTTACAGCGCACCACGCAAGCGTAGCAGGTATCGCGCTCTTTGAGGATGGTCTCAGACATGCGTTCGCCGCTGATATCGTCCGCAAATTCAAACTGGCCCTCGGTATAGTTACGGGTCGGCAGGCTGCCGATGGTGTTGTTGAACATCACAACGGTAGCAGTCCCATCGTTAGCCAGGCCGGGCATGTCCGGGTTGTCAGGCAGGATTTTGGGTCCGATACGGTTCAATGCGATCAACGCCTTGCTGTCAAAGATCTCCGGCTTCCTGGTACCGCGAGCAACCACCGCTTTCAGGTTCTTGCTCGCCATGACCGCCCCCATACCCGTACGCCCCACATGGCGGTTCGACATGCTAACGATGCTCGAGAAGATCACGCCGTTCTCCGCGCCAGGCCCGTGCTGCAAGATCTCGATCTTTTGATCGCCGATCTCCTCCTTCAGGATCTTATCCACTTCCCCTGTGATTTTGCCCATTAGATGCGCCGCGTCACGCAGCTCGTAGTTGCCCTCGTTGATCAAGAGATATACCGGCTTTGGGGATTTTCCCTTGACCACGATACCGTCGAAGCCCGCGAATTTGAGTTCTGCCGGGAAAAAGCCTCCACCCTGGCCATCCCCGATGCCCCCGCTGATCGGTGATTTGGCGTTGGCATTGATGCGACTCTGGCCGGAAATAGGCGCGCCGGTGGTCACACCTGTGAACAGTGTCAATACATTTTCCGGGCCGAGCGGGTCGGCGCCTTTAGGCATGTCCCGTAGGATGTAATACATGCCCATCGCTGACCCACCCATGTACTTGCGATAAAACGCTTCAGGCGGGTATTCCACTTCCAGCGTACCGTTGGTCAGGTCAATATGCAGAATGTTTCCGTTATAACCGTAAGGCATGTGTTCCTCCTCCATCGTATTGGTACCTCAATTATACGAGCGGGTTGCCAAGGTTGCAACTCGGTATTTCCGAAAACGACGTAAATATCTCAAAGTTTGTTGAAAACAAAACATAATGAGAGGCATCTTGCAGGATACGGAAGCCAAAGGATGCATCCCGGGTGCCACCTACATTTCTTTGATCCCGTACGGGAAGCCGTACTCAGCCATCTTATCCATAAATGGAAGCGGATCGAAGGCCTCCGGGCCGAGGACGCCCGCGCCCTTCCACTGGCCGTGCTCGATCAGGTCCATCGCAAGCAATGGGCTAAAAGCCACCTGAGCGACGACAGCCTGGCAACCCCACTTCTGCATACATGCGGCGTTGTCCGCCACCTGGTACAAATAGACTTGCTTCTCCACGCCATCCTTGATCCCTTTAACCCAGGTGCCGGCGCAGGTCTTGCCTGACATTTTGTCACCCAGATAAGCTGGATTGGGCAGGCAGGCAGCCACCACATCGCGCGGCGCAACTTTAACGCCTTTCACATCGATCGGCTCCTTATTGTCCAGGCCCAGCATCTTCAGGGTTTTGAGCACTCCGATGAACTGGTCGCCCAGGCCATACTTGAATGTGACCCGCTTGGCCTTGATCCAGCGCGGGATCAACAGGACTTCTTCGTGCTCCACGTTGACGACCTCGATCTGACCGATCCCATCCGGGAACTCGAAGATTTCCGGCTCGGAGAATGGTTCGGTTGTGAACCAACCCTTTTCCTGCTCCCAGATCACAGGCGGATTGAGGCACTCTTCGATAGTCGTCCAAATGGAAAAGTTCGGTGCGAACTCATACCCCTCGATCACCAGGTTGGCGCCATCGCGGATACCGATCTCTTCGATCTCATCAAAGAGACAATCCTGGGCGTAGCGGGCAAACACGTCCGCCACTCCCGGCTCGACGCCCAACCCAACCAGCGCCAGCAGACCCTTTTCTTCCCACTGCTTCGACTTCTCGAACTGGTAATCACCCAGTTTGATATACGGCTTATGGAAAGGATCTTTCGGGTGCGGCTTGGAAAGGGTCATAGCCATATCCATGTAGTTGGCGTTCACATTGAAAGCGGCATCGAAGATTTTCTCGTTGTAGACCGGGTCAACCGCGTTCATAATCAGATCCACCCCGTACTTGCGGGCCAGTTCTTCGACCATTTCCTGTTTGCTGGCATCGATGAACTCGACCGGGAAGCGCTTCTCATCTCCCAGCTTGGCCTGGACTTCTTTCGCACGCTCCAGGTTGTAATCGGCTAATACCATTTGCTCGACCCATTCCCGCGGTCTGGCCATTTGAGCAAGTGCTTCTCCTACCCCTCCTGCGCCGACAACTAATACTTTCATATTCCTTTTTACTCCATTAGTTTTATAACCTGCATTGGCAAGTTAGAATGACAAAATCAACCACTTGAAAGACTAAGTCAGGAGCGCTAGAAATATACCTCCTTGACGATTTTCAACTGCAAAAACGACTCCGATTCTCTAACGCCATCGATACTGTAAAGCTTTTCAGTGATGAAACGCAAAAAATCTGCGTGGTCACGACAGAATACTTCCGCCATGATGTCAAATCGGCCGCTGGTCACAACCATGTAGACAACCTCATCAAACTCGGCGATCCGCTCCGCAACTTCGAGCATTCTTTTGCCGTCCGTACGAACACCGATCATTGCCATGGCCTCATATCCCATTCGCAGCGGATTGGTAATGGCGACAACCTTCAAGTATCCCATTTCCACCATGCGGTTGTAACGCATCCGGATCATACCTGGCGATACATTCAATCGCTCTGCAATCTGTGCGAAGGCGATGCGACCATCTTCTCGCAAAGCCTCCACAATTTTTAGATCGATTCTATCCAGGTCTTGAGAATGGATAATCACGTTTGAATTGGTCATAATGAAATTATATGTATTTTATACATGATTGTCAAACTTTTTATACCGATTTTGCATTAATAACGCCTATATTCTGCTAAATCAAAACCTCCTGTGCACATGCACAGGAGGTTTAACCTGACGGGAACAATTCGTTTGACTGTAGTTACTCGCTGCCCTTAATCTCCGTCCAGATTTGGTCATAGAGCGGGGTGGCGTCTCCCACATCCTCGATGGCATGGCCAGCTGCAATCGCTTCCTCCGGAACGTTGGTGATTGGCGAATTCATATAGGCATCGTATAGCTCTGTTTCATTCGCCTGGGCATAATCTAACGCGGCCTTGTTAGGAACGATGTACGGGAAATCACGCAGCATCAACCAGAACAGACTGCCCTGTGACGTATAACTGATCCAGGCATAGGCAGCATCCGGATGAGGAGCACCGGTCGGTATGACCCAGTTATCCTGCCACAGGAATGCGCCTTCTGTGGGATATATGTATTGGAAGGCCGGATTTTCCTGCTGGGCTGTGAAAGCCTCCCCTGTCCAGGTTACCCCAAGATCCACATCGCCCGCAATGAGGGCCGTCTTGGGGCTATCGCTATCGAATAGCTTGACACCGGGCACCAACTCGGCCAGCTTGTTCTTGGCTTCTTCCAGCTGGGCAGGATCGGTCGTGTTGACATCGTAACCCAGGGTCAACAAAGCCATGCCGATGATGACACGAGAATCGTCAAGCATGACCATGCGGCCAGCATATTCTGGATTCCACAGGTCAGCAAAGGATTCCGGCGGATCGGAGACCGTTTCGGAGTTGTAGATGATGGCATCGTTTCCAGCCATATATGGAACCGTGTACACATTACCTGGATCGAATGACAGGTCAAGATAATTTGGATCGTAGTTTGCCATCGGCAGCTTCGAATGATCAAGCTCTTCCAACATGCCCTGGCGGATCATGAGACCGATGATGTAATCGGTCGGCAGGGTCAGATCGTAGGTCGAACCACCGGCGGACAGTTTGGCGTACATTTCTTCGTTGCTGGAATACTCGTCGTGGTTGATCGAAACACCGTAAACCAACTCAAAGCATTCCTTCCATTCCGTAGGAATGTACTCAGTCCAGACGAACAAGTTCAACTCTTGTGATGTGACCTCTATCTGGGTTTCTGGTTCCGGACAAACAAAACCGGAAGCGGTGACCTTCTCACCGCCCTCATCGCCGCCAGCTGCCCCGCCTCCACAGGCCACCAGCAGAATGCTTGCCAGCACAAAAACTGCCAGCACCTTCCATAGATTGTTTTTCATCTTTCTTCCTCCTTTAGGAAAAATGATTTGGCACACCGGACAGACCACCTGCCCGGCGACTTACACAAACTTAAGTCTCCCGGCTCTGGATGCGTTGCAACAGGAACACGATCGCAACCACAACCAACACCCACACCGTAGATAATGCATTCACCTGCGGCGTGATGATTCGTCTCAACAGGCCATATACATAGATTGGCAGGGTCGTAGCGCCGGGGCCGGTGGTAAAGAACGTAATGACGAAATCATCCAGCGAGAGTGTGAAAGCCAGCAGCGCGCCCGAGAGCACGCCTGGCAGGATCATTGGAAAGGTTACACGCCAGAACGTGACCAGTTCGTTCGCGCCCAGATCCATGGCTGCTTCCTCAAAGGATTTGTCAAAGCCCTGCAAACGCGCCTGCACCACCAGCGTTACAAAGGGGATGCTGAAAGCGATGTGCGAAACGATCACCGTAGGCAAGCCCAATGTTAGACGAGAATCTCCCAACAAGCCCAAAGAGGAATTGAGAAAATTAAACGCCTGGCTGAAGAGTACCAGAATTCCAATACCCATCACAATCTCAGGGATAACGATCGGGATATAAAGAGAAAGCTGCGAGAAACCTTTCAATTTAAAGTTGTAGCGCTGTAGGGCCAATGCAGCCATCGTCCCGATCACGGTGGCGCTGATGGTTGAGATTAATGCAATCGTCAGCGTATTCTTTGTAGCGCTCATCACTTCCCGGTTCTGGGTCAGATCACAGAACCAGTGGAACGGTCCGCACGGGCTTTGCACCACAGTGCTGCCTTCCATTTGTAACGGGCCCCACTGGGTGATAAAACCGCCGAAGAAAACATTGGTTCGTGATGAGTTAAAGGCAAACACGATCAACCCGATGATAGGCGCATACAGGAAGAAATACACCAGCACCGTCGCTACTTTGATGAAAGGAGAACGCTTGTATGGGTTCATCCCGCACACCCCGTTCTGAAGAATAATAATGAAATGTGCGGGATCACCCCGCATTTTTCATTGTAGGTGATAGGAAAATGCGGGGTCATGCCGCCACGATCTCCTCGCCGAATCCAAACTTGCGCGTATAGAAGAACGTCACGATCAAGGTCATGGCCATTAAAATAAGCGAAGCGGCGCTGCCAAAAGTCGGGTCGCGTGCGTCGAGGAACTGGCGCTGGATCAAGTTCCCAATCAGGATCACCTGCCTCCCGCCGAGCAAGTCCGAGACGATGAATGTCCCCATGACCGGGATGAAGACCAGGATCGTCCCTGCGACCACGCCCGGCATCGAGAGCGGCAGCGTCACCCGCAGGAAGGTCCGGATCGGGTTCGCCCCCAGGTCTGCCGCCGCTTCATAAAGTGAGTTATCGATCTTTTCCAGCGAGGTAAAAATCGGCAGGATCATGAAAGGCAGAAACTCATACACCATTCCCACCAGCACCGCGCCGGGCGTATATAACATCTCGAACGGCGCGAACGGAATGCCGACCAACCCCGCCAGCCAGCCCAACACACTGTTGATCACCCCCTGCGTGCGCAGCAACATCATCCAGGCGTACACACGGATAACGAAGTTCGTCCACAGCGGCACGAGCACCATGAACAGGAAGGTGTTGCGACGCTTTGGATGGGCGCGGGCGATGAAATACGCCAGCGGGTATGCCAGCAGGATGACCAGAACCGTTGAATTGAATGCCAGCGCCAGGGATCGCCGCAGGATATTCGCGTAAAGCGGGTCGAAGCAAAGCGACTGCCCGCCCTCGCACGCCGTGCTAATGCCGAGGATGCGGATATAGTTGTGCAGTCCGAAAGTGTAGATTACATTCCCATCCGCCGAGCGTCTGCCGAAGCTGATGATCAGGGTCAGGAGTAACGGAATGATGAGCAGCCCGACCATGAATATCAGCGTCGGTGTGATCAGCAGGGTCCCTTGTGAAGACTTGTTTTCGCGCAGACGTTTCAGCATGTTACACCTACTCGCTTGCCATCACGAGCGTGTTTTCGGGGAATAGTGCCAACCAGACCTTTTGACCAACCGTGTAGTACGCGGTTGGATCAAGACTGGAGATTTTGTTCTGTTCCCAGACTTTCAACTTCATCCCGTTGAGTCCTACATATAAGTGTGTATCGGATCCGATGTATGTGACGAGATCGATCGTGCCCTCAAAGCAATTCTGGTTGAGCACCGCTTTATCCGCCAGGCGGATCTTCTCCGGACGAACGGAAACTGCCACCGTTTCACCAACAGAAACCTCCCCCGAAACGATCCCTTTAATTTCTGTATTGAAAGCGGGGATAAAGACATTTGCCATTCCCTTTTCCAGGGATTTGACCGTTCCCTCCAGGAAATTGGACGTGCCGATGAAATCGGCCACAAACTTGCAGTTGGGGCGCTCATAGATTTCGACCGGCGAACCCATCTGCAAGACTTTGCCCTGGCTCATGACCGCGATGCGGTCAGACATAGTTAATGCTTCTTCCTGGTCATGCGTCACGTAAACGAAGGTGATACCCAGCTTTTGCTGCAAGGCTTTGAGCTCCAGCTGCATTTCCTTGCGCAATTTCAAGTCGAGCGCGCCGAGAGGCTCGTCGAGCAGCAGCACATCGGGCGTCTTTACGATCGCGCGCGCCAGCGCCACGCGCTGCTGCTGGCCGCCGGATAGCTGCCTGGGATAGCGCCTATCCATGCCGGTCAATTGCACCATCTCCAGCGCACGCGCAACGCGCTTTTTGATCTCGTCTTTGCCAGCGCCGTCCATCTCCAGGCCAAAAGCCACATTCTGGAATACGGTCATATGCTGGAATAAAGCGTAACTCTGGAAAACTGTATTGACAGGGCGCTTGAACGGCGGTGTATGTCCCTGGGCTATTCCCTCGATATAGACTTCCCCGCTCGTCGGCCATTCGAAGCCTGCCACCATGCGCAGGGAGGTTGTCTTGCCGCATCCGGAAGATCCCAACATCGAGAAGAATTCACCGTTTTTGATCTGCATGGTGACGTGATCGACAGCTAATACTTCCCCGCCTTCGGGTGTAGGAAACCGTTTGACAACATCCTGAAGTTCAACAGCAAACTCGCTCATGCCATCTCCAATGTAAGGTTATTATGCCTTCATTTCCCTCAGCACACGTTCCGAAACGTCCAAGATCGTGTCCACGTGCTGTTCTGTGTGTGCTGATGAAATGAATAGCGGATGCGTGCTGGCCATGATGCCATTGGCGCGCAAACCGTAATGGAACAGGTCAGCAGTCTTCTTATCAGCTTTCAACTGTTCACGCTTATTGGTGATCTTCTCCACGCCAAAATGCACCTGGAAAAATGAAGCGGCGCGGTTGACCAAAATCAGGAAGCCCAACCGCTGACCGATCTCCGTAATGCCTGACTGCAGCTTCTCGGCGATGCCGTTGATGGGCGGATAGACCTGGCCTTTTTCCAACTCGTTGAGCACTGCCAGCCCGGCCACCATCGAAATAGGGTTACCCGAGAAACATCCCGACTGGAAGATCTGCTCGCTCAGGTTCCACAGACCCGTTTTGGGTGTGACAACCTTATCCATAATCTCGCGCTTGCCGCCATAGCCGCCGATGGCGAACCCGCCGCCGATGATCTTGCCCAGGCAGACCAGGTCGGGCGTGACGCCGAAGTATTCGCTCGCGCCGCCCAGCGCCAATCGGAAGTTGGTCACTACTTCGTCGAAGATAAGCGGGATCTCAAATTTAGCGGTCACCTCGCGGACGGCCTTCAGGAACTCGGGCTGCGCTGCCACCACGCCCAGGCCAAAAGCAGAGACAGGCTCCAGGATCACAGCGCCCAGTTCGTCAGCGTGGCTGGAGATCAACTCCACGGTGCGTTCAGCGTCGTTGTATGGCAACACAAGCACATTGTCCCGGGTGAGGCGGGGAACGCCGGCGCTGTCGATACGGGAGACCGGTTCCCCCTCCGGCCCTTCCGCGCCAAGGGTACTGATCAAGACCGCCTCATGCTGGCCGTGGAAATTCCCCTCGAACTTGGCGATACGGTCACGCTTGCTATAAGCGCGTGCAGCGCGCAGGGCCATTTGGGTAGCCTCTGAGCCGGTATTGACGAAGCGCACCATTTCGATATGCGGCATCAACTGGCTGACCTTCTCGGCCAGCAGCACTTCGGCCTCCGCGGCCATATAGTAGTGCGTGCCAACGCGCAGTTGAGCCTCGACCGCGCTCATCACCACTTCGGATGAGTGACCGAGGATGTGTACGCCGCCGCCCATCAGCAGATCGATGTAATGGTTGCCGTCCAGGTCGATGAATTCGCCGCCCTGCGCCTGCTTCACATAGATCGGATAAGGGGCCAGGAATTTTCCGTTTCCCGCCACGCCACCCGGCAGGTGCCGGCTGGCGCGCTCGAACATAGAGAAAGATGCAGGCGTGCGGGTCTTGAACTGGTTCTCAAACGATATCATACCCATGCTGCTCCTCGAGATGACAGGCTTGGCGAACCTGGCAGCTCTTAAAGTGTTTTACTGACTTCCGCCAGCGTATCATCCAGCCGATTTAATACCTCATCTATTTGTGCGCATTCGATGATAAGCGGCGGTTCGATGCGGATGGTCTGTGCATTGGTCAAGGTGCCTGCTACCAAAACGCCTCGTTTGAATAATTCCGCTGCGACCTTGTACCCTATCTGCGGGGTTTGGAAGTGCATCCCGATCAAGAGGCCTTTTCCGGTTACTTTGTTATAAACCTGGGGGTATTCTTCTGCAAATTCTCGCAGCTTTGAGATGAAGTATTCTCCCTTTTCAGCAGCCTGTTCCCATAACCGGTCGCGCAACGTGACATTGATGGAGGCGATCGCTGCTGAGCAGGCCAGCGCGCCGCCACCCGTGGTAGTCGTGTGCATAAAGGGGTTGGGATACATCATCGGCTGGAAGATTTCTTCGGTGGTTGTCACCGCGCTGATCGGCATCACGCCGCCCCCCAGTGACTTGGCAACCGCAATGATGTCCGGGACAACATTCCAATGCTCAACACCCCACAATTTTCCGGTGCGGCCCAGACCCGTTTGCACTTCGTCCGCAATCAAAAGCGCGCCATACTTCTGGGTGGCCTCTCTGACACGAGGCCAGAAGGTATCCGGCGGGACGATCGCACCCGCTTCGCCCTGAATGGGTTCCAAAAGGACGCCCGCTACGCCAACGCCGATCGTGTCACATATTTCCAGCTGGCGTTCGACTGCCTCGGCATCCCCAAACGGGACATGGTAAACAGGCCCGCCGTATAACATGCCCATCGGCTGGCGATAGTCCGCTTTACCCAGCATCGAAAGCGAACCCATTGTTTTTCCGTGAAAAGCCTTCACTGCTACGATAAAAGCCGGTTTTTGAGTGTAGAGCTTGGCGATCTTAATGGAGGCCTCGATAGCCTCCGTGCCGCTGGCTGCGAACCAACTGTATTTCAGGTCTCCGGGGGTGATATCGGCCATCATGCGCGCCAGCACGCCGCGCAGGGGATCGATCAATTCCTGGCTGGGCATGGGTGTGCGACCAAGTTGGGCGCGCACCGCAGCGACCACATCCGGGTGGCTCCAGCCGTGGTTCAGCATGCCGTAACCGCCCAGGCAGTCCAGGTACTCACGCCCGAGCACATCCTTGAACACAGCGCCGGATCCGGTCCACTCGACCGCTGCCCAATCGCCGGCCTCGGTCACAGACTTGCGATATTCCAGCCAGCCTTTGTTAAAGTGCTCGGCAAAGTTTTGCTTGGATTCAGTGATGATCTCTTTGCCGAGCACCTCGCTCACTTCGTTTTGTTTGATGATCCCCAACCAGCGTTCCGAGTAGGCCAGGGCATTCTCCAGGTTTTGAGTCATAAAGCCTCAAATTTTCATAAATTTGTAGTGACGACTTCAATCGTTTATTGATGATCGACGACTGAAATCGTCACTACGTTTCAAGCTTAGAATTTACGCGACCACTCTTTCGGCCAGCGTTCGATCACAACTTTCTTTTGGGTGAAAAACTCAACCGCGTCCATCCCCTGGCCGTGCATATCGCCAAAGAATGATTCTTTCCAGCCACTGAAGGGGAAGAAGGCCATCGGCGCAGCTACGCCGATATTAATACCGATATTGCCCGCGTCCACTTCGTACCGGAACTTGCGCGCCGCCGAACCGGACGAAGTGAACAGGCTGGCCTGGTTCCCATAGGCGTGACTGTTTGCCAGGGTCACCGCCTCGTCAATCGTATTGACATGCATCATGCTCAGCACCGGCCCGAAAATTTCCGTCTTCCAGATCTCACTGCCCGGCTGCACGTCAGCCAGGACCGTTGGTCGGACAAACAAGCCGCCTTCGTATCCTTTGATGGTTGTACCACGCCCGTCGACCAGAGCGGAGGCGCCCTCGTTGGCTCCCAGGCCGATCAATTGCTCGACTCGCTCTTTGCTGGCCTGGTTGATCAACGGTCCCATCTGTACACCATGATCCAGACCATATCCAACCACGCGACTGGCAGCCGCATCACAGATCAATTCGGTGAAGGAATTTCGCGCTTCGGCTACCGTTACTGCCATAGAGACCGCCAGACAGCGCTGACCGGCGCAACCGAATGCCGAGTCGGCGATGATCTTGGTTGCCATCTCCATGTCGGCATCCGGCAAAATAATGACCGGGTTCTTGGCTCCGCCCTGTGCCTGCACACGTTTTCCATTCTCTGCCGCGCGCCGGTAGATGTACTTTGCCGTGTTGGTCGAGCCGACGAATGTGATCGCCCGGATGACCGGGTGGTCCAGGATGGCATCCACCGCGTCTTTCGACCCATGGACCAGGTTGACAACACCTTTCGGAAAGCCAACCTGCTCGATCAGCTTAAAGATCAACTGCATGGTCATCGGAACCTTTTCCGAGGGTTTGATCACGTACGTATTGCCGGCGGCCAGGGCATAGGGGAGATACCAAAACGGGATCATGCCGGGGAAATTGAACGGAGCGATGGTAGCGCAGACACCCACCGGCTGGCGCAGCATGATCTCGTCAATACCGGGGGCGATGTCTTCAGAAATTTCACCCTTCATCATCATCGGCATCCCGCAGGCTACCTCGACGTTTTCAATGGCGCGCACCATTTCAGCTTTGGCCTCGTCTAACGTTTTGCCGCATTCGTTCGTGATCGTACGGCCGATCTCGTCCATGTGGGCTTTGAGCAGATCACGCAGCTTGAACAGATACTGGACCCGGTCCTGCACCGGGGTTGTGCGCCAGGCCGGGAAAGCATCAGCTGCCGCTTTGGCAGCCATATCCACCTCTGCTTTACCGCATAGGGGTGTTTTAGCGATACCCTCACCTGTGGCCGGGTTAATCACCACGGCATAATCATTTACCTGGGGATCGATCCATTCGTTATCGATGTAGTTCAATATTGGTTCCATGAAATCCTCCACAGAGACGAAGCAGCTCCGCCTCTGCAACAACTATTTAACCTGGGCGTCCGCCACTTCCAATCCCTTCTCGATCAGTCTTAAACCTTCATCCAGTTGCTCGCGGGTGATACACAACGGCGGCACCACAAAAACCATGCTGCCCAAATTATTCGCCATGATAAACGTGAACAGGCCGCTTTCACGCAAAGTCTTGCCCACTTCTCCCATCACTTTGGCGGGCATGACTTCCTTGCTTTCACGGTTCTCTACCAGTTCGAGAGCAGAAAACAGGCCGATATAACGCACATCCCCTACCGAAACGTGCCGCGCTTTGATGTCTTCCAAACACTCGCCAAGATAATTTCCAAGCATTCGTGCGTTTTCGAGCAGCTTATCTTCCTCGTAAACTTCAATCGTGGCGAGCGCAGCCGCACAGGAGAGGGCGTGGCCGTTGTAGGTCAGGCCGGCGTAGAGATATTTGTCATCGAAGAACTCGGCGATCTTATCGCTCACGATGACGGCACCCAACGGTGCATATCCACTGGTGATGCCCTTGGCGGTGGTGATCATATCGGGCACTACCTTCCAGTTGTCCACAGCAAACCACTCGCCGGTGCGGCCCCAGCCGCTCATCACTTCATCGGAAATAAGCAGGATGCCGTATTTGTCGCAGATTTCGCGAACGCGCGGCCAATAATCATCCGGTGGGACGATCAATCCATTCGAACCGACCACACCTTCCATGATGATCGCCGCTATTTTATCTGGTCCTTCATAGCGGATGACTTCTTCCAGATGGGAAATGCACTGGCGGCTGCAGGAGTCGGGTTGCTGCCCGAACGGGCAACGGTAGCAGAACGGGTCCAGGAAGTGCACGCCGCCCGGCATGACAGGCTCCACTGCAAGCCGGCGATAATCCCCGGTCAAGGCAATCGAGCCATGGGTGGCGCCGTGATAGGAGCGGTAACGCGCCAGGATCTTGTGCCGCCCGGTGTAGAACCGCGCCAATTTGATGGCATTCTCATTCGCTTCCGAACCACCCAGAGCAAAGAATGTCTTCTTGAGATTGCCAGGGGTTACATCAGCCAGTTTTTTACCAAGCAGGGCGCGCACCTCGGTGGTGTTGCCAGGGTGCACAAAGCAAACTTGCGCTGCCTGGTCCTGAATAGCTTTGACCACCTTCGGATGCTGGTGGCCGATATTTGTGTTCATCAACTGGGATGAAAAGTCTAAGTAACGTTTCCCGTCCGTATCCCAGAAGTAAACTCCCTCCGCTTTTCCCACCGGGATGGGATTCACCTGTCCCTGAACCGACCAGGAGAAGAAAGTGTACTCTCGGCTCAGGTCGACAATTTCTTGTGAAGTAAGTTGTTCCATGAGTTCTCCAATTTGTTTGGGTAGAAATGTAATCAGGTACAAAAGTACATGTCTACTTGTTCACTTGTCTACTTTTTTACTTGTTTACTTCTTCACCATCTTCACCACATCGGCAAAAACGTTCAAAGTTTCGTCAATATCAGCGTCAGAGTGTGAATAGCACAGGAACCAGGGTTCTCGCGAATCGAGATCGGGCATCACACCGCGCTCGAGGGCTGCCTCGACAAGACGCAGGTAATAGGCCCGCTCGCTTTCGGTCCATTCCCGCTGGCAGGTCGGTTTTTCGATCCCAACCGCGAACGAGAACATGGCCGGATGTCCGCTAAAGACCGCCGGGATGCTGTTATCCTCAAAAATATCGTTCAAGCCTTCCATTAGCCGTCTTCCGCGCTGGTTGATGGTCTCGATAACGGGTTGCTGCTGCAAAATGCAAAGCGTGGTATAGCCGGCCGCCACGCCAGCCTTGTTATTGGTGTAGGTTCCTCCCTGGGCCACGCCATGACCGATGATGCTCATAATTTCTTGCCTGCCTCCGAAGGCCGCGACCGGATACCCGTTCCCCATGGCCTTTGCGTACGTTGCCATGTCCGGCATGATGTTGTAGTATTCCTGTGCGCCGCCATTCGCAAACCGGAACCCCGATTTGACCTCATCCAAAATAAAGACTGCCCCATATTCGGTTGCCAGCTTACGGATCAATTCCAGAAAACCTGGTTGGGGATCGAGCGCGCCACAATTGCCCTGGCACGGCTCGGTAATGACTGCTGCAATCTGTTCCCCGTAAGCCTTCATCATGCGCTCGAAGCCCTCGAAATCGTTGAAGGGCAATGTAATGATTTTCTCGCCCATTGACTTCGGAATCCCGGAACTGGCTGGCACCGGGATGGGACTGCGGCGGCTGCCATATGACTCCGCCGGTGCATAAGTGGACCATAAAGTATGGTCATGGAATCCGTGATAATTGCCCTCAAATTTAAGGATAAGTTCCCGCCCGGTATAAGCGCGCGCCACTCGGATGGCATGCATCGTGGCTTCCGTCCCGGAACAAGCCAACCGCGCCATCTCGACGGCCGGGCACATCTCTACGATCTTTTCCATCAAAGCGACTTCCAACTCATAGGTCATTGCCGCCAGGGTGCCGCGCTGGATTTCTTCAATTACCCGCCTATCTACTTCATCAAATGAATGGCCTAAAATAATAGGGCCAAACGCCAGACGATAGTCAATATATCGTTTGCCATCCACATCCCAAAGGTAAGCTCCTTTGGCCTTGTCCATGTAAAGTGTTGCACCTTCCCCCCAGTAACGAAAATTAGAGTTCACCCCCAGGGGGGCAACTTTCATTGCACGCTGCTGTAATGCAATGCTCCTCGAACCGATGTAACCCATACAACCTCCTTACCCCAAATAATATCGAATTCTTTATTCACCCGGCGCCTCCTGAACCGGTACCCGCCACTGGTATACATCTTTTAAAATAATTGGAACAATGGACGTTGTTGTTTTCCGAACGCCCGGTACTTTACGCACAACTTCTGTCACAAACCGGTAGACTTCCGCGGTATCTTTCGCAACTACCTGGATGCTGACGTCTGTCTCCCCGATACTGCAAGCAACGTAACTGACGTTCTGAAATTCTGCCATTTTATTGGCAACTTCCAGAATTTTGTCTGATTCTACTTCCATCCATACATCGGCATAGGTGGTTAAACCAAATGCCTGCGGGCTTACGATCGCGCTGACCCGAATCACCCCATCTTTTACCATTCTGTCGATCCGGTATCGGACCGCTCGTTCCGAAATGTCGGCAAGGCTGCGAGCAATGTCTGATGCAGTCATACGCCCATCTTCAAGGAGCAAATTGACAATTTTCACATCTTTTTCGTCGATTTCATACATAATAATCCCTATTCATTTCCGAAAACAACATTGCCGTCGTGAAATATACCCATATTGAAGAAATATGTCAAGGAATATAGTTATATTTTGCCAACCTTAAAAAAGAGCGATAAATGAAGCCGATTATGAGAAAAATCACATTTCGAGTTGACGCAAGTTGGTGATGCATGTATAATTAACCTTCGGCATTATCCCCCTGATAGGAGTTAAACTATGACCGAAGCGACAGTTTCCGCGCAGGTCAGCGCGTTAGAACCAAAGACCAAATTGTCAGGCAAGGTGGTCAAAACCACCCTGGCTGGCGTGCTTGTAGACATCGGGCAAGACCTACCCGGTGTTATTCACATATCACAATTACAGAATGACCAGGTCAATAAACCGGAAGACGTAGTGCAAGTCGGGCAGACCGTGGAAGTCTGGGTACGCCGGGTCAAGAAAGACCGCATCGAGCTGACCATGATCGAGCCGCTTGGTATGGAATGGAATGAGATCAAACCTGAAACCGTAGTCAAGGGCAAGGTTGTCCGGCTCGAATCTTACGGCGCTTTCGTCGATTTTGGCGCAGAACGCCCAGGGCTTGTGCATGTCAGCGAAATATCCCGTGGTTACATCAAGAACCCGGGTGAAGTCGTCAAAGAAGGCGATGAAGTCGAGGCAGTAATCCTGGATGTAAATCGCAGAAAAAAGCAGATTCGTTTGAGCATGAAGGCTTTGGAGCCGGAGCTTGAAGAAGTGAAACCTGCCAAGAAAGAAGCCCGAAAAGAGCGAAGCAGCAAGAAGAAACCGAAGAGTGAAGCGTTGGAAGCTCAAGCCCAGGAAGAAGCGAAAGAAGCCGAAATGACCGCTATGCAAATTGCCTGGCAGGAAGCTCTCGATCGCGCGAATGAACGCGGGAAGGGCCAGAAATCCAAACGAGTTAAAGCTGGTTCAGACGAGCAGGAAGACATCCTGAACCGCACGCTGGAAAAGCGATTGCCAACCGGCAGCTAATCAGCACCCCAGACACAGCCAGGCTTCCGCCTGGCTGTGTTTTTCTTTGATGGGGGGGTTCAACTTTTGATCAATTTCAATTGATTTGTTTCAAATACGCTTCCATAAAGTCGTCCAAGTCGCCATCTAAAACAGCCTGTGTATTGCCGCGCTCGTAATCGCTGCGGTGGTCTTTTACCATCTGGTAGGGATGCAACACATACGAGCGGATCTGACTGCCCCACTCTGCCTTGGTATATTCACCGCGTAACACAGCGATCTCTTCATCTTTTTCCGCCTGTTTTATCTCCAGCAAACGGGCGCGGAGCACGCGCATGGCATTCTCTTTATTCTGCAACTGCGAGCGCTCATTCTGGCAGCTGACCACCAATCCGCTTGGAATGTGGGTGATGCGGATCGCGGTTGAATTCTTTTGCACATTCTGCCCGCCCGCGCCAGACGACTTAAACACATCGATTTTCAAATCGTTTGGGTCAATTTCGACTTCGGGATCATCCATTGCAATTTGAGGGAGGACTTCCACCAACGCAAAGGAGGTATGCCTGCGATGAGCCGCATCAAAAGGAGAAAGCCTCACCAGCCGGTGCACTCCCTTTTCGGAACGCAAATATCCGAACGCATATTTGCCATCCACCGCAATGGTCACACTTTTAATGCCGGCTTCCTCCCCTTCGGTCAGGTCAATGATCTCAGTCTCAAAACCGCGCCTTTCAGCCCAGCGCAGATACATGCGCTCGAGCATCTCCGCCCAATCCTGCGAATCCGTCCCGCCCGCCCCCGCATGGATAGCCAGAAGGGCGTCCTCCCTATCGTAAGAGCCGGAGAGCATGGCGGTAAAGGAACGTTTTTCCAACTCCCGTTCGATACTATCGACTTCCTTTTCCAGCTCTTCACGCAGGCTTTCATCCTCCATATGCGCCAACTCTGTCGCATCTTGAATACGATGGGCAAATTCACCCCAGGATTCGACCTCCTCACGGAGCGCATTGGCTCTTTTTATCGTGCGTTGGGCTGCGGCGGGATCATCCCAAAAACCGGGCGCCGCCATTTCTTCTTCTAGTTGGGTAAGTTTTTGTTCTTTGTTGGAGTAGTCAAAGACGCACCATGAGGTGCTGAGTCTGTTCCCCTGCTTCCTGTAAACGGTCGAACAAATCTTGCATTTTTCCTCAATCTTTCTATCTTTCTATAGCTATCTTCAAAAAGTAACGGGAATTGGGCTACCCACACATCCCCGTAAATTGAAAAGTTACGTTTATGCCGCAGATAAAATCCCATCGATAAAGGCATCGGGGTCAAAGAGTTGCAGGTCTTCCGCCTTTTCACCCAGCCCAGCGAATAAAATGGGCAATCCGAGTTCGCGTTTGATCGCGAACGCCATCCCGCCACGCGCAGACGAATCCAGTTTTGCCAGGATCACACCCGTTACGTTGACCGTTTCTTTAAACGCGCGCGCTTGCTGCAAAGCGTTTTGTCCTGTTGTGGCATCCAGCACCAGCCAAACGGCGTGCGGCGCTCCGGGAAGCGCCTTGCCCACCACCCGATGGACTTTTTTCAGTTCCTCCATCAGGTTAAAGCGAGTATGCAAACGGCCGGCTGTATCAATAATGACAAGGTCGATGTGACGCGAAGCTCCCGTCTTGACAGCATTGAAGGCGACAGCACCTGGATCGCTCTCCGCTGCGCCCGCAATGACATCAACCCCCAGCCTGTCCCCCCACACTTGGAGTTGGTCAACCGCCGCAGCGCGGAATGTGTCCGCGGCGCCGAAGATGACGGTTTTTCCTTCATCCACATAACGCTTGCCAAGTTTGGCGATCGTGGTCGTTTTTCCGGAGCCGTTCACGCCTACCACTAACAAAATAGACGGGCGTTCTGTCCACAAAACGGTTGGCGGCTCGTCGAGGCGCTTACGAAGTTCCGCTCTAAGGGCGTGCTCCAGTTCATCGGAGCGAATCAAGCCCTCAGTCCGAACGAGGCGGCGAAGCGATTCGATCACTTCGGTAGCAGTCTCGATCCCTAGGTCCGCCTGAATAAGAAGTGCTTCAAGCTCATCCCAGGTTTCTGAGGTAATTTCCGTGGCCCCAAAAAGACCTGCGATCCGCCCGAATGTTGCTTTGCTTGTCTTTGCCAGCCCCTTACGCCAGCGAGATAGGATGTCTTCCATGACGGGCCATTATAACATGGGGGTAAAGTTGTTTTGTGTTATACTCGCAAATTGCGAGGATATGATGGCAGATAACTGGCGAGAAGTTTCCGCAACTTGGCAAGGGGGGCTGAACTTCAACGGAGAGAACGATAAAGGCGGAACCGTCCAAATGGGCCAGGTGGATGAAACGATTGGACCGATGCAACTGCTTTTGCTTGGACTGGCTGGCTGCACAGGTATCGATATCGTCTCGATCCTCGAAAAGAAAAGAGTAACCCCGACCGATTTCAAGGTAAAGGTACGTGGCAAACGGGCCGATACATTTCCAATGGTCTACACTGATATTGAAATCGAATATCTACTTTGGGGTGACAAGCTGAAAATAAAAGATGTTGAACAGGCAATTAAGCTTTCAGAGCACAAGTATTGTTCAGCAAGCATAATGCTTGCTAAAAGTGCCACTATTCGTTCGAGGTATAAAATTTTGAAACCCGGTGAACCCGAGGTTTAGGGCGACCGCCCGGAAAGGCGATTTGTAATGGTTGAAGAACCCATCCACGTAACCGATCAGGCTTTCGAAAAAACCGTGCTACAAGCAGAGTTGCCCGTGATCGTTGATTTTTGGGCCCCCTGGTGTGGCCCATGCAAAATGGTGGCACCGATCCTGGATAAGCTTGCGAAAGAATACGCAGGAAAAGTTTTGATCACAAAGGTAAATACGGATGAGAACCCGGAATGGGCTGGGAAGTTTGGCGTTCAGGGCATCCCAACCATGCTCTTCGTCTCTGGCGGTAAAGTATTACACCGCCAGGTCGGCGCTCTACCCGAACGGATGTTGCGGGATGTGGTTGGCCAGTTCCTTGAGGTCATTCAACAAGTTTAACGGAGCCGGTCATGAAAAGGACAGCGGTCCTTATCCTGGCAACATTTTTTATTCTAAATGCTTGCGTCCCTGTGCCCTTCTTGGGACAGCCAACTGTTGCTCCTGCGGTTGATGCACAGGCAACAGAGGCCGCAATGGCCGAAACTTTTGCAGCAGAAACCCTCAACGCGCTGCCAACACCGACCCAGATGCCCGCTACCGAACCCCTTGAGCCAACTGCCACAAGCACTGGATTGCCACCCGCTACAGCAACAGCGACCGAAACTGTGACTTCTGACCCCAACTCCACCGCCACGGAAACTATGGTATCCCAAACTGCTACAATTACCGGTACGCTCCCCACGGAAACGCAAGTTGTCGCCACAGCGACCGAGACTTTATATCCACGTTTCTTTGGCACGCTTCCACCGGCCCTTCCCTTCGGACAGGTCAAACTGTCCAACAGGGCGAAAGTGGACGTATATGTTTCTCTACAATGCACGACAATTGATGGCTACAAAACCATTATTGAATATCCTGTTTTTGGCAGTTTTAGTGTGTCTGCCCCGGCAGGCAGGTATAATTATGTAGCTTGGGTGGGGGGAAGACAATTCCAGGGCTCATTCCGCTTGAGCAAAGGTGAAGATCTTTCGATCACCTTTAATAAAGATAAAGTCACCATAAAATAAAAAAGTTTGGAGAATACCAGTTTATGAAATATGCTTGGATAATTTTCGCAATTGCCGCGCTTGTAATAACCGCCTGCGGCCCTGCGCCGGAGCCAACCATGTCTCCGGAAGATGTTCAAGGGACGGCTATGGCCGGAGCGATGACCATGGTGGCAGAAACACAGGCCGCCATCCCGACGGCGACCCCCATCCCGCCAACCGAAACCCCCAGCCCAACACCGCTCCCTACAAACACAGTCCCCCCGCTGAATTTGACCCCTTCCACACAGGGTGCGCAGGCAGGCCAGGGTACACTAGCGGTGACACAATCGGTGGGTTTGCTGCCCACGAATACGCCTGCCCAGTCTTCCGCCGGGTCGAACGATCCTTGTAACAAGCCTCTGACCACCTGGGATGGCGAAAGTGCCCAAATTACCCTCAAAAATAATACCAAACCAAAGGGGACCGTAACGGCATCCTTGTTCTTCAATGCCAGCTTTGGTGAATGCGGGTATCTAAGTGCGCAGTTCGACAATACAACCACACTTACCATACCGGTTGGTGTTTTTTCGGCCGGCGCATTTGTGGACGGTCCAAAAGATTTTAAAATTTTCGGTGGAGGCGAAATTTCACGCCCGGGAAATTACAGCTTATGGTTTGAAAACGAATCCATCATCCTTAGGGCAGGTTGTGCCCCTAACTGTTAGGCGCCAGCCTGGAAAGATTAAACTGACAATGAAAAAACTACTTATCCCCATCCTTGCGAGTATCCTGCTGATTAGCGCGTGTGGCCCCGCAGCGGTGCCCACAATCAGCCCTGAAGAGGTTCAGGGAACAGCTGTTTCCGCAGCCTGGACAATGGTTGCGGAAACACAGGCTGCCATCCCCACAGCCACGCCTGTCCCCCCTACAGAAACTGCCTCGCCAACCCCGTTGCCCACGAACACAATTGCTCCCCTGGTGATACCGACCCAACCAGATGGTATTTCGACGCAACCAGTGGCTGCTCAGCCCACTGCTACCACAGCATCCAGCGCTTCCGAGTGCGACAAACCTTTAGCAAGCAGCCCCGCGGGTCCAACTTCGCCTATCAA
This sequence comes from Anaerolineales bacterium, assembly GCA_011389535.1. Taxonomy (GTDB): domain Bacteria; phylum Chloroflexota; class Anaerolineae; order Anaerolineales; family Villigracilaceae; genus JAABUE01. Next base: position 7,912 of record JAABUE010000010.1, on the reverse strand, counting down.
GATCATCAATGATACGAAAGCGCCTGTGAACGTCTCGCTTTGGCTTGATAAAACGGTCTTCGGAGAGTGTGGTTACCGTGGTTATTCGATCCCCAAAAACAATTCCATTAGTATCGAATTTCCTCAAGGTAATATTTATGGGTACGCCTGGCTCCTGGAACCAGTAAACAAAACGGTCTCAGGCGGACCATGGAGACCTAACAATAGGGACAAGTGGGAATTATACATCAGTGAAAATGGAATGAAATTTGTGGGTCCATGAGAAAAAAGGCTCGCCGAACGGCGAGCCTTTTTATTGCTATTCATCGATTCTATCGATTTTCGCGCCGAGCAACCTCAACTTATCATCCACCCGCTCATAGCCACGGTCTATCTGCCGGACGTTTCGAATCGTGGATTGCCCGTTCGCCGCCAGCGTTGCCAGTAAGAGAGCCATCCCTGCACGGATATCCGGGCTTTCCAATTTTTCAGCAAACAGTGAACTGGGACCTTGCACCAGACAACGGAATGGATCGCATAAAATGATGCGCGCACCCATCCCTACCAGTTTATCCGTAAAATACATGCGGCCTGAAAACATCCAGTCGTGAAATAAAATAGAGCCGGTCATTTGGGTCGCAACCGTGATCGCAATACTGATCAGGTCGGTTGGGAAAGCCGGCCAGACATTGGTTTTAATCTCTGGTACCGCACCATCCATGTCGGAGACAATTTTTCTGGGTTGGATTTCAGGCACCAACAAGTCATTGCCATCTATCTTCCACGATACACCCATGCGTTGAAAGACCTGAGAAATCATCTCCAAATGCTGCACGCCCGCATTGCGAATAGTAATTTGACCATGCGTAACCACCGCCGCACCGATAAAGCTGACCACTTCAAGCAAATCGGGTCCAATTGTGTGCTCGGTTCCGTAGAGCTTTGAAACGCCATCAATATGGAGTGTATTCGAGCCAATATTGTCAATGCTGGCGCCCATGCTGTTGAGGAAGTGACAGAGCTCCTGAACATGGGGTTCAGAAGCGGCATTACGGATAGTTGTTCTGCCTTTCGCAGTAACAGCGGCCATAACGGCATTTTCTGTCGCTGTTACGCTGGCTTCGTCCAAGAGTACATCGGTGCCTACCAATTCTCCGGCCTTGAATTTCAGGGTTCGCTCGTAACTTGCCTGTGCCCCCAGTGCTTCCAAGGCCAGGATATGCGTGTCGAGGCGCCTGCGCCCGATCACATCACCACCCGGCGGGGGAATCTGCAATCCACCCGTGCGAGCAAGCATGGGTCCGGCCAGAAGGATCGACGCGCGAATTCGCCGGCACATATCCGGATCCAGGTCAGCAGCACGAATATCGCGGGCAGTGAGCCGCCAGGAGCTTCCATTCAATGTTTCGGTTTGTACACCCAGGCTTTCTAACAACGTGCGCATATCAAGTACGTCCTTGATCTGAGGCACATTGTGCAAAGTGACTGTCTCGTTCGTCAGCAGACAGGCAGCCAGTATCGGTAGAGCTGCATTTTTATTCCCAGAGGGCGTGACTTCTCCATGTAATGGGATGCCACCTTCAATAATGAATTTTTCCATGTGTCTCTCCTGTGAATGTAATAGGAGTTCCGTAGATAAGATCGAAGAAGCCCGAAAATAAGGGGGCGTGCTGCGCACGCCCCCTTATTTTCGATATCTTCTCATAACCTGCGTAATTCCTATGGAAGTGATTGTAAGGCAGATTGAAGGATTCGCCAAGAATTGATCTCTGGGCTGCCATACGAACACTTTATTATTCCAAACATTACAGTAAACTTGCACTCAACAACAGACAATCTGTAGCCAATAAAGATTATGTTATTATGCCAGCATGAACTCAATGACCTTATTTATCCCCGTAATTCTCGGGCTGGTGGCAGGCTATTTCGTGAACTATGTATCAGATGTGCTGCCGTTCACCCGCCGCTTTAGCCAACCCTCCTGCCCAAGTTGCTCAACGCCTTTTTCCTGGAAAGAGTATCTACTCTTACGTGCCTGCCGCTCGTGCGGGCATAAACGCAGCGTGAGGACTTATCTGGTTCTTCTGGTAATGCTGGTAGCCACAGTCTACCTCTGGATTTATCCTCCCATCCGGATCGGTTTTTTGCTTGCCTATCTATTGCTTGTGTACCTCGGAGTAGTTTTCGTGATCGATCTGGAACACCGGCTCATCATGCACCCTGTCAGTATAACGGGAGCAATCCTGGGACTTGGGATCGGAACGTATGCACACGGGTTGGTTCCAACCCTGCTTGGTGGCGCCTTTGGATTTGGGAGTATGTTATTGTTGTATTACCTGGGGGAAGTTTTTACCCGCTTTATGTCAAAACGGCGAGGAGAACTCGTCGATGAAGTAGCGCTGGGGTTTGGAGATGTCAACCTATGCGGGGTTACAGGTTTACTGCTGGGCTGGCCTGTCATCCTGGCAGGGATATTATTTACGATTTTCGCAGGTGGCATCGGAAGCATACTGGTCATCGCTTTCATGCTCATTCGCAAGCGTTATAATGCCTTCACGCCCATTCCTTACGCGCCTTTTCTTGTATTTTCCATCCTGTTCTACCTGTTTCGATAGACAGCTCTCTTAAATTTTCAGGGATTAAGCGGCTTAATGAAAGAAATCCGAAAGCAAGGTTGCCGTGCTGCGCACGGCAACCTTGCTTTCGGTATCTGTTCATGACGGGAAAAGTTCTAAACTTACGACTACTAACGTTGAGGTTGACCGCGGGAATCTTATAAAAATAATAACCGTTATTCATCCAGCTTTGGTAGAGGGCCGGTGCCCAGACGATAGCCAAACCCGCGCACCGTCAGGATATACTTCGGGTTAGACGGATCCGCTTCAAGTTTTTTGCGCAGCATCAGGATGTAACGTCTGACCAGAGCGGTATCCTCCGAACGATATTGGCCCCACACTTCCTGGACCAGCTCTTGTTCTGAGGCTACTTTTCCCGCACGCCGCACAAGCGCCTCAAGCAGGCGGTATTCTGTGGGCGTAAGTTCCAGCTCGCTTCCTTTGAAAAATGCCTGATATTTTTCCGTATCCAGGGTTACTCCTCCATGGATAAGATAGCCAGTATTAGAGCCCGAGATTTTCGCCCGGGAAAGCACAGCCTGAATACGGGCTACCAGTTCCGCAAAACTGAACGGTTTGGTCACATAATCGTCTACGCCCAAGCGAAAACCGCGGAGTTTATCATTTTCGGTAGTCTTCGCCGTCAACATAATGATCGGGACGTCGCTCATTTCACGCAATCGGGCACATACTTCCCATCCATCCATTCCCGGCAACATCACGTCCAACAGGATCAGATCCGGTCGCTGTTCGTATGCCATTCGTATGCCAGCCGACCCACTCAGCGCACTGATCACATCAAAGGAATCATCCTTTAAAAACTCACCCAAGAGGTGCAATAATGCTTGATCGTCATCGATTAGCAGGATTTTCTTCATTTCTTCTCTGCCACCTTCAGGCTAAAGGAAAATTGTGTCCCACCATCTGCTGGCGCATCAAACCTCAAGGTGCTGCCCATCTCTTCCAACAGACGGCGGGAGAGGTAAAGCCCTAAGCCGTATCCGTATACAGACTGAGAATCTTTCGCATCCAGGCGCTGGAAGCGCTCAAAAAGCAGGTTCTTCTTGTCTTCCGGGATTCCCGGCCCGAAGTCCCGGACGCGGATGTGCACCTGCCCATCTTTTTGCGAAGCGCTTACGACGACCGGTCCATCCGGCGCATATTTGAGGGCGTTATCTACCAGGTGGCGCAGGATGCTCTCCAGAGCAGTCTGCGCAGCTACCACCTCTGGCAATTCCGCTTGTAGCTCAATTTGAATTCGCCGGGCATCCTCCAGCGCATCCCAATGCTTGCTTAGATGCTCAAAAACCGAGGCGAGCGACAAAGAGGTTGGATGTAACTCTAACCGGCCGGCTTCGATCGCCGATACATCCAGAATCGATTCGACAAAACGGGTCAATCTCCGGACTTCAGCCTGCATCAGCGTCAACGTACCTTTATCTCCACTTCGGCTCTTCGGCCTGGCAAGCAGCAGTTCCAAACCGCCACCCAGGTTGTTAAGCGGGTTGCGCAATTCATGTGAAACCATAGAGACAAAATCACTTTTAAGCTGATCAAGCTCTTGAAGCACTTTATTTTGCTCCTCAAGGCGACGGTAAGCATCCATCAAATTTGCGGTGCGTTCAGCCACCTTCTGTTCTAACCCAGTATTCAGCGCTTCCAGTTGAAGGTGGACGGCCTGTAATTCATCGTAAGCTGACTGAATGGCGTTACGCTGCCGAATTTGGTCGTTCATATTGTGGGCTACCCCGGCAATTAACACCTGTCGAGATTCGGTTATAACAGGGTTGAGGGAGAGCAGGTAAGGTGTTTTCCTTTTTTCCAGGCGAACATTTACTTTCAGGGCTCCAGCAGAATTGTCTTTGGATACGCTTTCCAGGGCTGTCTCAGGAATATCCTTAAATATCGAAGTTAACGCCATATCACCTTCCTCAGAGGTCTCCAACTGGTGGAACGCCGGGTTGCTGAGGATGATCTTACCGCCCACATCACAAATAAAAGCCGGGTCGCCTAGATTTTTAAATAACTGCCAATAGTTATTCAACTCTGCCTCGCCCGCGCGTATACCAAGGCGGACAACCAGCATGAGGCCCAACACCAGGCTCATCCACAAACCAACAGTCGAAAAGTCTCCCCGCAAACGCCACCCGGTAAGCACATACCAGAAAAGCACCAGAACCAGAGCCACCGGCAGGACCTTCTGAAACTGGGCGCTCAGACCGGTATCGGTTTGCCTGACGGAGACAACTGCCTTGCCCTGCTCCGATTTTTCAAATACCGCCCCTATCCCGACCAATAACGGACCGATCAGCCAGCCCAAGCCGACCAATCCGGCAGGCTCGAAGGAAAATAAGTTCATCGAAATATAAATATAGTCCGAAATTGCATAAGAAGCCAACCCCAGCCCTAAGAAAATGGCTGTAATTCGTGGCATTAAACTGGATAATGAAATACTGAAGAGGAGAGTCAATAAAATGACGTCTGCAATCGGATAAATCCCGGCCACCACCCCGATCAACTGTGCTTCCGGTGCAACGAGCAACGGCTGTACCAACATCAACCATCCCAGCGTGGCGATCACACCAGAAGAGATAACAGCATCCAGGATCAGGCGGAAACTCGTGGGGGCATAACGGCTTTCGGAAGGGTAGCGAAGCAGGCCGAAAGCGGCCAGGAGGTATGCAACCAAATTGATAGAAGCTGGGGCAAAGAGCAAAAGAGGGGCATCGGTTAAGAGGTAGATAATCCTGGCAAAATCAGCCACAGCCCAGGCCAGCAATGCCAGGGCAAGAAAGAACCAGGCCGGCCTGTTGGCAGCTGAAAGTGCAGGAAGAGATATAAAGATTAATATTGCTGCCGTCAGCGATGAAGTAAGGATCGCCAGGTTTTCCGCAAAAGCCCTGGCAGGCGCATCTTGCGGCAACAGAACCAGTAGAAGCGCATAGCTGGCAACAAACATCAGCGATTCAATGAGAATACCACGACGGTCCACTTGCAACGAGCGAACTTTATCTACCAAGGCTTGCATTGGAAATCCTGTAAATTGATTATAACAACTTCTACCCTCGCAGGAAAAACATAGGCGCTTTCCCCAAAAAGCATACAGGCCACGTTTGGAACGTGGCCTGTATGGTCCAAGGGGTTAAGATTAATTGTCGAATCCTCCTGGGGTTCTTGTCGGCGTAGGTGTAGGTGTGTTGGTCGGTGCCGGCGTACTGGTTGGTCTCCTGGTATCTGTCGGAGGCGGCGTCGTCGGGATCTTCGTTGGAACGGGTGTTGGCGCCAGAGTCAGGATCTTAAGGTTATCGGTCTTGGCATTACAGCCCGGATCAGTGCTCTGGTAAACCGAAACCTTGAACTCACCCGGGAAATACCCTGGCGGAACGTTGTACATATTCCTGCCCAGTGGGACAATTACGCCGGATGGGGGCCCTGCCTGCTGCCCGGGGTTCAGCGAGAAGGTTCCATTATTGACGATGGTGGCATTATTCCCAACCGTCGATAGAGTCCAGAAGTAATTCCCGGGCGGCAACTGGTTCGATTTCAGGTAGGGAGAACGGATACATCCAAAAGCGCAATCGTACCCGTTGACATTTTGCGGGTCACCCCTGAAGTCAGTAGTGGTAACCGCGCCGGCAATCTGACAGATCGGTGTAGGTGTGGGCGGTTTCGTCGGCGGGATGGGGGTCGGGGATGGCGTCGGTTGTACCAGGGTGGTGCTCACAACACACTCGCCCAGCGCGGGGAAGAAGAAGGTCAGCGAGACATTGAAGTTGCCTGACAGGAATGGCTGGCCGCTGCGCTGGAATCTCGATCCCCAGATTGTTTTTGCTTCTCCCGCAAGGGGCGCCGGAGCTCCGGTTGGGCTGGACCAACTGATTGTCGGATTACCGCCAGCAAACATAGTGGTGGAACTTGGATTGTGGTACCTGTTTGCCGAATCGGCATTCAGGAACCAGAAGAAGTCGAAGTACAGCGGAGGGGATTGCATGGCATTCCAGGTCATTGTGCTGCTGGTCAGAGTACCGGCTGCCTGGTTATTATTTCTCACCGTAACCCGGAAATCGCTGGCGTTGCTGTTGTTGCGAACCGAACTATCCGTGATGAACACGTCATTGCAGCTGGGGACCGGCGTGGAAGTAGGTGTGCGCGTGATGGTCGGGGTCGCAGTGGGGGGGAATTGTAGAATAAAGGTATTGGAGACAATTTCGGAATAACGGCCATCAACGCCGCGAGCGCGGGCATAGATCGTGTAGGTTCCGTTTGCCAGGCTGGTAAAGCTGACCACCTCATCCATGGTACGGCAGGCTGAATTGCCCGGAGCGCCAAAGGCACAAAAGCGGGCACTGGTATCGCTGCGCCCAGGGATCGTGGCGGGACCGGTGAACCAAAAGGCAATTTCGCTGATCCCATCGCCATTGGAGCTGCCAAAGGGTGGATTCCAGGCGACTGCCTCGAAATTGGTCTGCGAGACATTGGTGACCACCAATCCTGACTGAGCCGGGCTGGTGATCTCGATGTGGATCGGGAGCGGCGTATTGGTCGGCATTTCGGTCGGCCGTAATGTCGCAGTGGCCGGCTCATTCCCGGAGAGCGTACTGGTCGGCAAATCTGGAGGCAGTGATATCAAGCGTGGTACGCGGAACATCTCCACAATGCCCTCGCGGTGCGAGAACAGGTGGGTCATCGGCCAGACCTGGTTGAAGATGGGGGTGATATACGGGTGGTTGAAATCCACCGCGATGATCACGCGATCGCCCGGGGCGCCAGCATCGTTGACCGAGACACCATTTTTCTGGCAATCGGCGTAGTTTGCAGAGGAGGACTCATAAAAAGTGAAGTCGGGGATATCATCTTCCGGATTTGCATCCCGGGTGGAACAAATGGTCACGTTCAGGTAACCGATCTCGGGTTGCTGCGCGGTGGGTGTATAGAACAAGGCGATCCTCTGGCGGTTGGCATATTCCTGCACCGATCGCAGCCGGGCGGCATCCACTTCCTCATCCGTGTCACAGGTACCACCTGGACAGAAGGCTGGGTCATACTGTCCCGTGACCGCGTAACGGACCGTCTGGCGGGCGATATTTTCGACCGTCAGCCAGGCCTGGAACAGGGCGGCGAGATCGATAATCCCGAAGATCAGCATCAACAAGATCGGCAAAGCCAGGGCAAACTCGAGCAGCGCCTGGGAACGGCTGGCCGCGCCATGAGGTCCATTGCGGTTTTTGCGAGTGAATAAAATCAATTTTTTCATCAGCTTATCCTTAATACCCTTATTGCGTCAGGCGAGTGGCCAAATACTGGGCAATATCCAGGAA
>JAABUE010000001.1 GCA_011389535.1 Anaerolineales bacterium | reverse complement strand
CTCGGGGTGCCAGCCGCGCCGCCATTCTTCGCCCATCGTGGGGTTCTGGGTGCAGCGGATGGGCACAAAGCGCGTATCTCCGGTGACGCAGATATTGCAGCCGATGCACTCGCGGATGTCTTCGAGGCGGTCTTCCTTGATCTTGTTCGGCAGGAACGGGTCGGCGATGGACGGGCGCGCCGCGCCGATCATATCGAGCACACCGCGCCGCACGGCAGAGACCATCGAATCGGGCGAGGTGTAGCGCCCCACGCCGACCACCGGTTTGCTGGTGAGCGACTTGACGAAGGCCGTGTACTTCTCCTGGTAGCCTTCCTTCTCGAAACGCGAAGTGGCCGAGTCGTTGCTCCAGCCGCTGAGGTTTACATCCCACAGATCGGGGATTTCGGCCAGCATGGCGATGACCTCGTGGCCTTCGCCCTGGTGCGTGATGCCTTCATCACCGAGCAGTTCTTCCACAGCAAAACGTGCGACTACGCCACATTTGTCGCCCACGGCTTCTTTGGTATCTTCCAGTAGTTCGCGGAACAGGCGCGCGCGGTTTTCGAGCGAGCCGCCGTACTCATCGGTCCGGTCGTTGTAGCGGCGCAGCAGGAACTGGGCGGCAGCGGTCAGCGCGTGCCCGGCGTAGACGTATATCAGGTCGAAGCCCGCCCGTTTGGCGCGCAGCGCGGCGGCGCGGTGCCAGCGGCGCAGGTTCCGGATGTCTTCTCTATCCATGCGGCGGGTTTGCACGGGATCGTAACCCGTCCCGCCCAGTGTGCCCATTGAGGTGACTGATAATGGCGGGACGCGCGTGTACAGGTTGTTAGCGTCCAGCCCGTTGTAGGCCAGTTCGATGCCCGCCAGCGCGCCGTGGGCGTGCACCGCTTCTGCCATCAGCGCCAGGGCCGGGATGTCGTCATCGCTCCACAGGCGGCCCTCGAAATACGGTGACAGGTCGCTGCTGGGGTGAATCTCCACTTCCTCGGTGCAGACCACGCCCCAACCGCCCTCGGCCTTGATCCCGCGCATAGCGGCCAACCCGCGCGGCATGCGATGGCCTAATCCGTTGCAGTGGGGCACCTGGTAAAAACGATTGGGAGCAGTGACCGGTCCGATTTGAACCGGTTCGAAGAGGATGTCATAAGGGGAGGGCATGCTTCTTTTCCTGCGAATTGGGATGGGGATACTATACCCGCTCTTTATCCCGCGTCAATGGACGAATTTCCCGGCTTTGTCCTTCTCCCCTCGTTCAAACCCCGCCCTAAGCTGCTTCCATTATTTATGACGTTTTTCCAGCTCCCCGGCCACCTCCACGGGCGTGACACCTTTGGCGGCCATCAACACCAGGACGTGATACGCCAGGTCAGCGATCTCCTCGACGAGACGCTCGTTCTCCTGCGAGAGCGCAGCCACAACCACCTCGGTGCCTTCTTCGCCGACTTTCTGGGCAATGAGCGGCAGGCCTTTGGCAAACAGGGAGGCAGTATACGAGACTTCGGTCGGGTTTTCTTTGCGGTCGAGGATGATGTTGTAAAGTTGGTTCAAATTCATTCAATGCCTCCTAAGGCTACTTGTCTACCTATTTACCTGTCTACTTGTATACGCCTAATCGCGGAGACAGGTAAACACGCCTTTAAACCGACAGTGCTCGATAAAAACATGATACCGCCCCCGTATGGCAAGCCGGCCCGGCAGGCTCCACCAACACCAGCAGTGTATCGCCATCACAGTCATAGCGGATTTCGACTACCTTCTGTGTGTTACCGGATGTCTCGCCCTTGTGCCATAGTCCCTGCCGCGAACGGCTCCAGAACCAGGTTTCGCCGTTCTCGATGGTCTTTTGCAGCGACTCAGCGTTCATCCATGCCACCATCAAGACATCTTTGGTAGTGGCATCCTGAACGACGGTGGCAATTAGTCCATTCGAATCGAATTTCAGGTTTTCCATAGAACTCCAAAACGAACCGCGAAGCTCGCGAAGGGCGCAAAGAGAGCCTTTTTTCCTTCGCGTTCTTTGCCTCTTTGCGGTTCAATTAACCATGCGAATCTTTAATCCCCTTCCCACTAGATAGGCTTTTATCTCCCCAACCGTATATTCCCCATAATGCAACATGGACGCAACCAGGGCGGCATCCGCTTTTCCCTCGGTCAGCACAGCGTAGAGATGCTCCGGCTTCCCGCCGCCGCCCGAAGCGATCACCGGGATAGACACGGCTTCGGCAATCAAGCGCGTCAGGATCAGTTCGTAGCCTTGCTTGGTGCCGTCGGCGTCGATCGAGTTGACCACCAGCTCGCCCGCGCCCAATTCCTCGCCGCGTTGTGCCCACCGGATGGCATCCAGTCCCATCGGTGTGCGACCGCCGTTAATGACGATCTCGTATCCGCTGGGGATTTGAGCGGATGGGTCAACGTGTAATACGTCCATCGAGAGCACCACTGCCTGCGCCCCGAAAGCCTTCGATGCTTCCGAGATCAATTCCGGTCTTTTGACCGCTGCCGAATTGACGTTGACCTTCTCCGCTCCAGCCAGTAGCACGCGGCTACAGTCATCCACCGTCCGCAGGCCGCCGCCCACCGAAAAGGGGATAAAGACCTGTTCCGCCACGCGGCTGACCACGTCGATCATGATGTCGCGCCTGTCACTGGAAGCTGTGATGTCGTAGAAGACCAGCTCGTCAAGGCCGTCTTCATAATATTTTTTGGCCTGCCCGATCGGGTCGCCGATGTCTTTAGTATCCACGAATTTGACGGATTTCGCCAGTTTGCCGTCGCGCACGTCCAGGCAAGAGATGATGCGTTTGGATAACATTATCCTCTCACTTTCATGTCATTGCGAGCCGCCGTTCGTTGGCGGCGTGGCAATCTTCTGTTTAGGGTTACCCCAATGTAGTTTTGAACTTGCTTTATTGGGTTGCGCCCTTCCTGCAATAACAACAGATTTAAGGTTTCCATCTTGCAAAATTTTCCAACAAACGCAGCCCCAATGGCCCACTTTTTTCAGCATGAAATTGGACCGCAAAAAGATTATTCGTGCCAATTGCTACAGGGAAAGTGCTACCATATTCGCTTGTCGCGTAGACTTTTGCCATGTCAGCCAGTTGCGGATAAAACGAATGTACAAAGTAAAACTCATCGTCAGGGCGCAGATGGCTCAAGATGGGATGTGGCTGCGTGACTGTCACAGCATTCCAGCCCATGTGCGGGACTTTAAGCGTCGGATCATTCAAATGAAAACGAACACAGGCGCCAGGTACAAGGTCGAGGCAGTGGGTGTCATCCTCTTCCGAATGGGTCAGGATGATCTGGCAGCCGAGGCAGATGCCAAGGATGGGAGTCCCGTTTTTGAAGGCTGCTTTCAGTGCTGAATCAAGATTCCATTCTTTGAGCACATCCATCGCCGCTCCCGCCGCCCCCACGCCGGGAAAGATAACCTTCTCTGCCTTGCGGACGATATCCGGGTCAGCACTGATCTGGCTGGTGATGCCAAGATGGTCGAGGGCGCGCTTGACGGAGGTCAGGTTACCGGCTTTGTAATCAACGATGGTGATCATGTTTACTCCTGTTTCATGTCATTGCGAGGGCGTAGCCCGAAGCAATCTTCCGTTAAACGGGTAAATTTCACTGGAATGATTCACCGTTTAATTGGAGATTGCTTCGCCATCCTTCGACTTCGCTACGCTCCGCTCAGGACGGCTCGCAATGACAGTCTGCCCTCATACAGTACCCGTCCGATGATGACGCCGGCCAGCCCCGCTTCCCGGGCATGCCGGACATCTTCCAGCATAGAAACGCCGCCCGAAGCGACCACCTGCAGCCCGGTCTCTGCCTGAAGCTCTACTGCGCTGCTGACATCCACGCCTGAGCCGACACCGTCGCGTTTGACATCGGTCAGCACGCACCACTCGACGCCTTGATTTCGCAGCCGTTGCCCAACTTCGAGCACGGTCAAGGGTGTGGATTCCTGCCAGCCCTTGACCATCACTTTGCCATCCCGCGCGCCGATGTCACCCGCGATTCGTGCTGGTCCGTAGCGGTCAACTGCCCAATCCACCAGGGATGGGTTCTGGATGGCCGCTGTACCGAGGAAGACGCGTTCCACACCTATCTCGAGCGGGATGCGGACGGTATCCTTGTCGCGGATGCCGCCGCCGAACTCAACTTTCAGGCCAACGCTGAGAATACTTTCGAGCGCTTCCAGGTTGGCCTGCGTATTTTCGCTAAATGCGCCGCTCAAGTTGATGACGTGCAGCCAGTCCGCTCCTTCGGCCTGCCAGCGTTCGGCCCAGGCACGCGGATCGTCGCCGTATGCCGTCTGCCGGGACGGGTTTCCCTGCGCCAGCCGGACAACTTTCCCGGAACGTAAGTCGATGGCGGGGAAAACGGTGAATAATTTTCCTGCTTCCATGAACTATTTAATTTTTTGCCAATTGTCGGGCAATCTGAGCGCAATGGACTGCATCATGGGCAGCCATATGCTGGGTATGATTCATGATCGTCACGGTTCCGAGTTCGCTGTGCTGGCCGGGGCGTTCCCACTGCTGCGGGGTGAGGGCAGATAGCCCGGTGATGTGGCGTTCGCGAAATTTCATGAAACCCGCCAGGGCAGAACGCAAATCGTCTGCAGCATAATTGCGTTCGCGCGCCAGTTCTTCCTGGTCATATCCGTAGATCAGGGGATCGTCCTGGTCGCGGATTGTTTCCATCCGTTGCACGGCGATCTCCTCAGCGTCACGCAGGTGGCAAACTACTTCCACTACCGACCAGCCCTCGTCGCCGCCTTTTGCGGACTCCGCCTGTTCCTGGGTGACGTTATCCAGTAAAGCTGCCAGGATCTCAGGCGTAGCTCTGAACGCATCAAGCAAATCGTGAATTGTGTCGTACATTGGTTTCTCCTTAAATATAGCGGAACCCTGTATTTTATAAACTTCCTTTTGTGGATGGGATATTCCCCTCCCGGCGATTGTCCATTGCTGTTGCTGCATCAAGAGCCCGGGCCAACGCCTTAAATAGGGCTTCGGCTTTGTGATGGTCGTCGCGGCCATAGAGCACACGCGCGTGCAAATTGCATCTCGCTGTGATGGCGAAGCTCTCTAAGAAGTGCGGGAACAGGCTGGTTGGAATTCGACCGACCGGCGCGCTGCCCCATTCCGCCTCGATTACGGAATACGGGCGGCCCGAAAGATCGAGGGCGACAAAAGCCAGGGACTCGTCCATCGGAGCGTAGCAGCTCGCCATGCGGACGATACCCTTACGGTCGCCGAGCGCCTGGTCGAAGGCCGAGCCGAGCACAAGGGCAGTGTCTTCGATGGTGTGATGGACGTCGATGTGTAGATCGCCGCTTGCTTTGACAGTCAGGTCGAAGAGCCCGTGGACAGCGAGGTGAGTCAGCATATGGTCGAGAAAGCCGATGCCGGTATTGACCTGAAACTGGCCAGAACCGTCCAGATTGAGTTCGATGCGGATGTCGGTCTCATTGGTTTTGCGAGATATAGAAGCTGTTCTCATAGGTCACTCAGCGCACCCAGCAGTGATTCGATTTCGTCGGTCATACCGATCGTGATGCGCAGGCAATCCATATTCTCGAACAGGCGAATAAGGATGCCCTGTTCCTTCAGAAGGTCGCAAACTTCTGCAGCCGGCCTGCCAAAGGCTGGCTCTACTTTGACCAACAGGAAATTCGCGTCGGATGGATAAACGCTCAGGCCGTTGAATTTGCGAAGTTCATCGGCGAGGCGGTCACGATCCGCTATCACGTGGGCAATGTTGGATCGGAGCAACTCCTCTTCGCTCAGGGCAGCAAGTGCGGCTGTCATCGCTGGTACAGTCACGTTGTAAGGGGATTTTGCATGCCAGAGCGCATCACCCAGCCATTTGGGAAACGCGCCGTATCCGACCCGGAACCCTGCCAGCCCGGCCCATTTGCTGAAAGTGCGCAGCACAACCAGGTTTTGACTGGCAGGTACATCTGCTATCCAGGAATTCGATCCGGTAAATTCGAGATAAGCCTCGTCTATTACAAGAAGTGTTGGTAAAGAGAGCAGCCTTTCGATATCCAATCTGGAAACGCTATAGCCGGTTGGATTGCCCGGGGTGTCGATGTAAAGAATCTTTGGAGTGTGGACTTGAACTGCGGAGATCATCTCCTCCACGTCCAGAGAAAAATCGGCTTGACGCGGCACGCTAATGACATCGCAGTTTTTCAAGCGCGCGTAAAAGGCGTACATGCTGAAGGTGGGTGGGCAGACCAGGATGCTGTCACCCGGCTGGAGCAGCACCTGTGCAATCAGCGAAAGAAGATCATCGGAACCGTTGCCTGCCAGCAGATAGTCAGCCGGGACGCCTGTATAAGCGGAGAGCGCGGCGCGCAGCTCGGACTGAGATGCATCGGGGTAGCGATGGGTTCCAGCAAGCGCAGCCAGCTCTTGAAAGACGGCGGGAGGCGTACCATAGTTGTTCTCGTTGGCATCCAGCTTGATGATGGATTCGGGGGAACGTCCAAGGCGGGCAGCAAGACTCTCGACGGATTCGCCGGGGACGTAGGCGGTCAGGTTTTGAACATGAGCAGGAAGTTGCATGGTACCTCTTTTCACCACAGAGTCCACGGGGAGCACAGAGACTTTTTTTATTATTTCTCTGTAAGCTCTATACTCTTTGTGGTTATTTTGCCCTGAAGTCTGCCGAACGAGCATGCGCTTCAAGACTTTCGGCTCGGGCGATGCGAGCGGCCAGAGGGGCGATCTCGGCGGTGGTGGCGGGGTTGAGCGCGATCAGGCTGACGATGTGGACGAAATCCCACACGTTGAGCGGGGAGGCGAAGCGCGCGCTGCCGCCAGTGGGCATGACGTGGCTTGGCCCGGCGACATAATCGCCCAGCACTTCGAAGGAATGTTCGCCTATGAAGATGCCGCCAGCGTTGGTGATCATTTCGCTCAAAGGCCATGGATCGGCCACGGCCAGGCAGAGATGCTCGGGCGCATAAGCATTGCTGAGCGTGACAGCTTCGTAAAGATTTTTGGTGACCACGATACCACTCTGGCCGGGAAGGGACTGGGCCAGTATGTCCGCGCGCGGCAGGGTTTCCATCTGGTGACCGAGTTCGACCTGTACGGCTTCGGCCAGTTCGGGCGAGGGCGTCAACAGGATGGCGCTGGCCAGTACATCGTGTTCAGCCTGGGCCAGCAGGTCGGAGGCAACCCAGGCGGGCCTGGCCGTTTCATCTGCGATAACGACCGTCTCGGTGGGGCCGGCGAGGCCGTCGATTCCGACCGCGCCGAAGACCTGGCGTTTGGCAAGTGTAACGAAGAGGTTGCCGGGGCCGAATATCTTGTCCACGGCGGGGACGGAGTCCGTTCCATATGCCAGGGCGGCGATGGCCTGCGCACCGCCGAGCGCATAGACCTCAGTGATACCACAAAGGGCACAGGCAGCCAGGATGATGGGGGAGACTAGAGAGTCGAGGTTCGATGACTGGCCGGGCTGGCGGAGCGGCGGGGTGACGACGACAATATCTTTAACACCTGCGACCTGCGCCGGGATAGCGGACATCAAAACGGACGAGGGCAGGGGAGCCGTCCCGCCGGGGACATACAGCCCAACGCGCGCGTGCGGGCGGATGATCTGTCCAAGTGTACCGCCTAAGTCGTTGGTGAACCAGGAGGTCAATGGCTGGCGACGATGGAACTCGCGGATTCGATAAGCGGCCAGCTCGAGCGCTTCCCGGTCGAGGGCAGGTAAGGTCTCCAAAGCGGAAGCAAGCTGCTCCTCCGGGACACGAAGCGGGGCATCTGTGGGAAAGCCATCCAACTTGGCAGACCAGTCTCGCAGGGCAGCTTCGCCGCGTGTTCGCACGTCCCGTAGGATGCGCCGCACGGCCTCCTCAGCGCTGATGCGTTCGCCAAAGGTTTCGGCGATGCGCTCGAGCATGCTAGGGGGTACAACGGTTTCGTCGGGAGGGATGCGTTTGAGGATGGTTTTTTTGGCTGTTTCGACATCGTAGATTTTGAGCATAGAGTTCTCCTTTTGACCTATCCCCCCGGCCCCCTTCCCTACCAGGGAAGGGGGTGTCCCGAAGGGACGGGGGTTAGGTTCGTAGCTACCTCAGCGCCTCCAACATAGCGCGGTATTCTTCTGGTTCTTCTTCGAAAATATAGGTCACCGGTGCGACAACCACGCCGCTGCCGCCGATGGAGCGCAGTTCGGCGATGGCCTGCGCAAGCTGGTCCTTGCGGACGACAAGATGGGCTGCATACCACTGCTCTCCCTGGCGGGTAATGACGGGCGAAAAGGTGGGTCCTTGCAGGCCGCCGATGACTTTTTGGGTGAACATGCTGCGGGCGATGGATTCGGGCGAGCCGCCGCGCATGTTGACAAAGACCGAGACGGCTTCCCTGGCGCGCAGGTGGGCGACAATATACTCGAGCAGGGTTTTGGCGATCGCGAGCGCTTCGGGGTTAGCCATAAGCGCAGCACGGTTGGCGATCAGGCAGGCCTGTGACGACAGGATCTGGCCGTCTTCAAGGCGTTTCAAGTGGTTATCACGCAGGGTGGTGCCGGTGGAGACCAGGTCGGTGATCAGGTCGGCGTAGCCGATGGTAGGCGCGATTTCGAGCGTGCCTTCCGAGGCGATAAAGTTTACCTGGGTGAGGCCATTTTGGGCGAAGAAGGGCGCAGCCGCGTTGGGGAACTTGGTTGCCACGCGCAACGGACGCCCGGTCTTGGCCTGCACCCGCGAAAGGTCGCTCATCCGGTTGACGTCGGTCCAGGTGTCGGGGACAATCACGTCCAGGGAACAGGCCCCAAACCCAAGCGCGGAGTGGACCGGGAGGATATTACCGTTCGGGCCGCGATATTCGGCCAGCACGTCAAGGCCGGTGATCCCGAAGTCCACGCTGCCGTTGCGGACCGAGATGACGATATCGGCCGGGCGCTGGAAGAGGATAGTCAGCCCTGGCACCGACGGGATGCTGGCCTCGTACTGGCGCGGGTTGGGCTTATACACTTCCAACCCGCAGGCAGCCAGGAAGTTCAGGCTGTCTTCCGAGAGACGGCCTTTGGACGGGATGGAAAGGCGGAGCGGGCGTTGGTTCATAATAATCCTAAACTACCCTTACCCCTGACCCCTCTCCCTTTTTGTCTCGCTCTCCCCCCATTTTCCGCTGAAGTTCGCGGAAAATGGGGGGAACTGGAGGGGGGCCAAAAACAAAGCCCCCGGCTGACCGGGGGCTTGGGGTTACAGATGGGGCTAGTCGAGATAAACGAAACTAACCTGCGCTCCGGTCAGGCAGGGGTTGGTAAAGATGATGATGCAGGGTGCAAGTCAGGTTCATGATGGGTTGCATTGTACTGATGGATGATCGATTCGTCAACCGCGATTCTGGTTTCAATTACATTTGTCCTAACAGTTCCGGGATTTTGTGCGCAATCGCATCGCGCACGGACCGGAAAACTGCCAGCTGTTCCTCGTCCGTTCCCTCGGCCTTGGCCGGGTCTGGAAAGCTCAGGTGGGCGCGTTTCCCCTTCCCCAGCCAGACCGGGCAATTCTCAGCCGCGTCGTCGCAGACGGTGACGACCAGGTCGAAGTCAATTTCGCGGAATTGATCGGTCGACTTGGATTTTCCGTTTTGGGTGATGCCGATCTCGTCGAGGACCTGGATTGCTTTGGGGTGTACGTATCCTGCGGGCTCGGTCCCGGCCGAGAACGCCCGCCAGTTGTCTGACAGGCGGGTATTAACGATCGCTTCGGCCATCTGGGAACGGCAGGAATTGCCGGTACACAGGAATAATACACTACGAATTATGTTGTTTCCAGAACTCATCATCGCTATTTTTGATTTCCTTCAATTCGCCGGTGGCAATAAAGATCGTCCGTTCGCATATATTAGTTACGCGGTCAGCAACGCGTTCCAGGTTGTGGGCCACCCACAACAACCAGTTGGCGCGTTCGATCGCTTTCGGATCGCTGATCACAAAGGTCATCAACTCGCGATAGACCTGGTTGTAAAGGGCATCCACTTCATCGTCTTCCATGGGAATTGCCTGGGCGGCTTCCACATCTTCCTCGACGAAGGCGGTCAGGGCGCGATGAAGCATGTCTACGTCCTTTTGCGCCATGCGTGGGATATCGATCAATGGTTTGAGCAGAGGCTCGTCCCCCATTCGGATGTTGATATTGGCAATGCCCTTGGCATAATCGCCCATGCGTTCCAGTTCCGAGATAATCTCCATCGAGGAAGCCAACAATCGCAAGTCGTGCGCCATCGGCTGCTGGGTAGCGATCAAGATCATCAGCTTGTTTTCGATTTCAAAACGTTTCTTGTTGATATCGCGGTCGGCTATTAAGATGTTCTTGGCTGCCTCAATATCGCGTTTCTTCAGCGCCTCGACGGAAGCCAGGATGGCTTCCTCGACCATGCTGCCCAGCACCAGGATATCATCCTTTACTTCTTGAAGTTCATGCTCAAAAGTTTTACGGATCATAGATGCCTCACTTTGTAGCCCATTGGCGTATTATAACGGTTTTCTGTCTCTAGGAATTAGCCAAACCGCCCGGTAACGTAGTCTTCTGTGCGTTTGTCTTTTGGCCGGGTAAAAATGATGTTGGTCTCATCGAATTCGATCACCGTGCCGGAGCGAGATTCGCCGTTCGTTAACATCATCATAGCCGTATAGTCCGAAGCGCGGGCGGCCTGTTGCATGTTATGCGTCACGATGACGATGGTGTAGTTTTGCTTGAGATCCTGCATCAACTCTTCGATTTTGAGCGTGGCGATCGGGTCGAGGGCGGAAGCGGGTTCATCCATCAAGATCACTTCAGGTTTAATGGAAAGCGCGCGTGCAATACAGAGACGTTGTTGCTGACCGCCTGAAAGTGACAGTCCCGATTGCTTCAATTTATCCTTAACCTCATCCCATAGTGCAGCTTGCCGCAAAGAATTTTCGACCAATTCATCCATGTTGCCTTTATAACCGTGGATCCGGGCGGTCCAGGCGATATTTTCATAAATGCTTTTCGGAAAGGGATTCGGCTTCTGAAAGACCATTCCGATTCGGTAACGGACCTCGACAGGGTCCACATCCCTGGCGTAAATATCCTGCCCGCTGAAGGTCACTTCGCCTTCGATCGATGTATCGGCATACAACTCGTTCATACGATTGAACGCGCGCAACAGTGTGGATTTGCCGCAGCCGGAGGGCCCGATGATGGCTGTGATGGCGTTTCTCTCAACCCGCATGTTGACCCCTGCCACGGCTTTGAAACTGCCATAATAAATATCGAGGTTGCGGGTTTCGATGATGTATTTTTGGTCGAAGTTGTTGTTCAAGGCCATGATTAGAATCTCCTGCTGAAGCGGTTACGTAGTAGAACTGCGGATGCATTCAAGCTCAGTAACAATACAAGCAGCACAAGAATGGATGCCGCGGCAAGGCTCCGGAATTCCTCCTGTGGACGGGAGGTCCACTGATAGATTTGAATGGGAAGCGTTGTAAATTTTGAAAAAGGTGAACTCGGGTCGAAGCTGATCGCGGTGGACGCGCCAACTACGACCAGTGGAGCAGTTTCACCGATAGCCCGGGAGATGGCGAGAATCGTTCCGGTCAGGATGCCAGGCAAAGCATTTGGAAGCATGTGAGACCAAACCGTTTGCCATTTGGTCGCGCCAACCCCAAAACTGGCATTGCGAAGCGAACGGGGTACCGCGCGGATCGCCTCCTGGGCGTTGATGATAATAATTGGAAGCACGAGCAGGCCCAGGGTTAGACCTGCTGAAAGAACGGTTCGTCCGTTCTCCGAGGTTAAATTTACGATCCCAAACATCTTGCCGCTGGTGAACCGTTCCAGGGCCCGGACAAAAATAGCCAAGCCAAGAATGCCATATACAATGGATGGCACCCCCGCCAGATTATTGATGTTGGTCTGAATAATGCGATTGAACCAATTCTCCGAGGCGTATTCTTCCAGATAGATTGCAGCCCCCACACCGAGCGGAAAGGCGAGCAAAATGGTAAACAGGATGGTCCACAGCGAACCGAGGACAGCAGTGCGAACACCAGCTGTAAGGGGCTCACTGGTCTGGGGCCGGGTAACGAAATCATAAGTCAGCCAGGAGACGAAATCCAATTCTGCTTTTGGATATTCTCGTGTTACCGTTGCGCGAATCTCATCCGATCGGGTCAGGGATGGCCAAAATTTCCATACCTGTACTATCTTGGGTCTGATGATCCTTTCGACGACCAGTTGAAATACTTCCTCGCGTGATCTGTCAACAAAGAGTGTTTCGTTATCCAATTTGTTGTATGCCCCGCTCGAAAGAGTGGATTGAAGGAGCGCTACCAACTGGTCTTTGCTTTGATCTTCCACAGGTATGCCATCGACTGTGAGCGAATCGGGGTCCATCCTGGCTTCATAAGCAACATATCCAAATGCGCTGTCGATGACGTTGAGCATGAGGGCGATCAGTGCAATGATTCCAACAATGGTCGATGCTTGAAAGAGCACGTGCCAGATTATCCCCTTGCGGTTGCGTGAATCGAGATTATTTTCAAAACCCTGGACGATCGCAATTTCTTTCATTCGTACACCTCACGGAAACGACGCACAATCGCCTGGCTGATAATGTTGAGAACGAGGGTAATAATGAACAGGAACAGCCCAAGTGCGAAAATGCTGTTGTAATCAATAGAATCGTAACTCAGATCGCCGCCTGAAATTCGGACAATATGCCCGGTAATGGTTTCTGCGCCGATAAAAGGACTAAAGGTGAAATTGGGTCCCGCGCCGGCGGCAACTGCCACGATCATTGTCTCGCCGACCGCGCGCGAAATTCCAACGATGATGGCGGCAGCGATGCCGGAAAGAGCCGCAGGAACTACGATCTGCAATGCAACCTCCAGCTTGGTCGCGCCCATGGCATAAGCCGCCTCTCGCAACGAGCGAGGAACAGCGCTTAAGGCATCCTCGGTCATGGAGCTAATAAGAGGCAGAATGAGGATCCCCATCACCAGGCCAGCCGATCCGGTATTATAGATTTGAACGACATCCTTCCCGAAAATCTCTCGCAGGAGAGGCGTCATAAACGTTAATGCGAAATATCCATAAACGATGGTTGGAATCCCGGCCAGGATTTCCAGGATTGGTTTCAGGGTGCTGCGAACTTTTGGTATGGCATACTCACTCAAGTAAACCGCCACCCCCATTCCCAGTGGGATGGCGATTGCCATTGCAATGAGAGTCGTCATTAAGGTGGATGTGAGCAGGGGCCAGATGCCAAATTTATTGACATGCGGTTTCCATTCTGTAGTGGTTAATGTGGCGAGAAGGTCCACCCCTGGCATTTGAAAAAACAGCAAAGCCTCTTTTCCAAGTTCATAAACAATACCGAGGGTTATGAATATGGAAAAAAAACCGCTGAAGAATAACAATCCCTGGATGATCGTTTCCCCCCAGCGCGGTTTGCGGCGCAAACTAATTGTCGATGCTTTCTTTTCTAGATTCTTCACCGTCAATTCAGCCATGAAGGCGCCTCCTTTTTAAACCAGAATTTTATGTTTCTATTTTTACGACAAATCACCTTCCCTCCCCGGTGGAGGAGGGAAGGTCTTAGCTTTATTGTCTGAAGATTTAGATTACATGCCCTGCGCGGAATTCCAGGCGTCAAGGTTTTCCTGGGCCTGATCTTCACTGACCGGGAAATAACCCACATCCAGGATTTCATCTACCACGTTGGTGATGTAGAAAAAGATGAACGAGGATACTTGCGGCTTCTCCTGCATGATCTCGGTGCTGGAGTAGATGAAGAGCGGGCGGGAGATCGGATACTCACCGGACTCAGCGGTCTCGGCTGTGGGAGCAATGCCGTTGACGGAGAGTGCTTTCAAAGTTGAAGCATTTTCCTGATAGTAGGCATAGCCGAAATAACCAATAGCATAAGGTGAACCCTGCACGCCTTGAACGAGAACGTTGTCATCTTCAGAGTATTGGGTACCATCAGATGCGAGGATAGCGTCTCTACCAGTATCGCCCAAACCCTCTTCCATTATGGCTTCGACGAAATAGTCGAAGGTGCCGGAGTCGGTACCGGGGGAGAAGCGCAGGATCGGTTCATTGGGCCACTCGGGACGGACATCTGACCAGGTGGTAGCAGTTGAATAGATCAGGGCAAGTTCTTCAATTGTGACATCGTTGACGAAGTCGTTTTCAGAACTGACGACCACCGCAAGTGCATCAATACCGACCAGAAACCCAACCACGGTGCGGTCGATACCCGCGCAAGATTCGATTTCGGTGTCTTTGATCGCACGGGAGGCATTGGCGATGTCTGTTTCACCGGCTACGCAGAAGCGTTCGAGACCTGCGCCGGAACCGATGGAATCGACTGTGAGATTTCCGGTAAAGCCTTCCTCTTCGAAGCGCTGCTTCATGCGTTCAGTAAGAGGAAAAACAGTAGATGAACCGGCAGTGATGATGTTGCCAGATACGGCGTCAGGCATGTACATTGCTATAGGGTCTTCCGGCGCGGCTGGCTCTCCAGGGGCAACTGTAGGTTCAGCGGCCGTGGTGGGGGCCGGAGCCTCAGTGGGAGCGCCGCCACACGCAGCCAGAATCATGCTGGCGAGCACAAAAGCGGCAAACAGGACGTATAGATTCTTACGCATTTTCTCTTTTCTCCTAGTTATTGTTTTCATATGCTGCCATCATAACAAGTGGCTTTTAATAGCAATGGAAGAACAGGTTAACATCTGGTTAAATAAAAAAAGACCCTAAAGGCTTTAAATTCCTTTAGGGTCTGGTTCTCAGATGAATTTATCCAAACCTGCCGGTAACATAATCCTCCGTCCGTTTTTCTTTTGGATTGGTGAAAAGTTCCGCCCCATCTCCGTATTCCACCAGCTCGCCTTGCAGGAAGAATGCCGCATAATCGGCTGTTCGCGCGGCCTGTTGCACGGAATGAGGCACCAGGATGATGGTGTAATCCTTTTTCAGCTCCTGTAACGCAGCCTCAACCTTGCCTGTCGAAATGGGATCTAGGCCCGAGGTTGGCTCATCGAGCAAGATGATTTCAGGTTGCAGCGCAAGGGAACGGGCTAGGCACAGGCGTTGTTGCTGTCCGCCCGACAGGGCAATGGCCGGATCATCCAGGCGGTCTTTTACCTCGTCCCACAGTGCAGCCAGTTTCAGGCTGCGCTCGGCGGCTTCATACAACACCGATCGTCGCTTTTCTCCCGCCAGTTCCAACCCATAGGTTAAGTTCTGGTAGATGCTCATGGGGAGCACAACCGGGCGGGCAAAAACCATGCCGACCTTACGGCGCAGGGCAATGATGTCTGTTTGGGGATCAAGAACATTTTCCCCATCCAGCAGGATACGACCGGAAATTTCCTCGACGTCGGTCAGGTCATTGAGACGGTTGAGACAGCGCAGGAGCGTGGATTTGCCACCGCCGGCGGGTCCAAACAGCGCCGTAATGGCATGTTCGCGTATATCCATGTTAATGCCCCGCAGCGACTCGGTGCCGTCGGTATATTGTAGACTAAGGTTTTCGATAACGATTTTGTTCATCTAAAATGCTCTGGCCGTGACCTATGCAGTTCGCCTACCTCGACGGCAAGTCTTGCACGGAGCTTGCCCGCCACGGTCAAGCGGAGCGGGCCGGGTTCGAAGTCACACCGCCCCGAGCAGGTTAAAATTTTTACCATTGTCTTCTTGCTCTTGCCCTTGAACGAATCACGGTCGCAATCAGGTTCATGCCCAGTACGAACACCAACAAGACCAACGCCGTACCGTATTGGATCTGGATGGGCATCTCGGGCACCTGGGTGGATATGACAAACAGGTGGTAAGGAAGCGCCATCGTCGCATCGAACACGGACCCGGGCAGGCGTGGCAGGAAAAAGGCCGCTCCTGTAAAGAGGATCGGTGCGGTCTCGCCGGCGGCCCGTTCCAGACCAAGGATGACGCCCGTGAGAATGCCGGGCAGAGCCTGAGGCAGCACGATCCGGCGGACGGTCTGCCAGCGGGTTGCGCCCAGCGAGATACTGACCGTCCGGAAGGCTTGCGGCACCGCCCTGAGCGCTTCTTCTGCCGTGCTGATGATAACCGGCAGGGTCATGATCGAGAGAGTTAACGAAGCAGAAAGGATGCTTGTGCCAAAGTTCAAAAACAAGACAAAGAGACCCAGCCCAAACAGACCATAAACAACGGACGGGATACCGGCCAGGTTGATGATTGCCAAGCGAATGAGCCGCGTCCACCTGTTATCCGCGGCATACTCGGACAGATAAACTGCCGCCGCGATCCCCAGCGGGACCGAGAAGGCAGCCGTTCCAATGGTCAGGTAGAACGTCCCGATGATGGCGGGCAGGATGCCGCCCTCGCGCATCCCTGAGCGCGGCGCAACGGTCAAGAATTCCCACGATATGGCCGGGCTGCCTTGAATAAAGATATAGACGATCACGGCGACGATCGGTGTAACCGTGAATAAAGCGACCAGGGTCAATACGAAGAAGCCCAGCCGTTGGGAAAGGTGGCGGTTCACGATAATATCCTTTCCGCGCGTTTCTTCGACCGGAAAACGACCGCCGAAGCTGCAACATTGACCGCCAACGAAATCAAGAATAAGACCAGACCAATAAAGAATAAAGTATGGTAGTGGACACTTCCGCTGGCGACTTCGCCCATTTCGGCAGCGATGGTGGCTGTCATGGTGCGGACTGGAGAGAAAAGACTTCCCAACGAGAGAGCTAGCACAGGTGCATTGCCAGTCACCATCATGACGGCCATCGTTTCACCGATGGCGCGGCCAACCCCGAGCATCACCCCCGTCAGCACACCTGAGCGGGCGGCCGGCAAGGTTACTCGCCAGATCGTCTGCCATTTCGTGGCGCCTAATGCCCAGGCACCCTCGCGATAGGAACGTGGGACGGTATCCAGGGCATCCTCGGCTACCGAGACGACGGTTGGCACTGCAATGCCTCCCAATAGCAGGGAACCGGTGAGGGCGGTCAGGCCGGTTGGCAGGTCCAGAAAGACGCGCAGCCAGGGGGAGAAAACCAGGATGCCGAGAAATCCCAGTACAACCGAGGGTAATCCACCGAGTAATTCCACCAACGGCTTAAGGATTTCGCGCATCCAGCGGGGCGCAATTTCTGCGATGTAAATTGCCGTTCCGATCCCAAAAGGAATGGCGACCAGCGCCGCCCCGATCGTCACGATCAACGAACCGGTGATCAGCGGCACGATGCCGAAATAATCTTCTATAGGATACCAGCGGGTGCTCACAAGGTTGGAAAAGGAAACTTCCCCCAGTGTGGGCAGGCCCTCACGCAGCAGAAAGAAAAAAATCAGGGCAACGAAGACAATGGCCGAGTAGCCGGAGGCTTTAATGGCGCGTGTAATGATAAATTCTTGCCAGGTAAGTTCAGATTTCATGTAAGTATAGTCAGGGTTGATAGAGTAAGATAGGGACAAAGCCCAGTTCAACGACAATATCCTGAGCCTCGGATGAGAGAATCCAATCAAGATAATCTTTGATCGCTCCGGTTGGCTCTCCGACCGTGTACATGTACAGGTCACGGGCAATGGGATAACTTTTGTCATTGACCGTGCTGATCATGGGCAGGATATATGGTTTGCCCTCGGTTTCAGCTATAGCGATCACTCTCAAATCATGAGGCACATAGCCAAGACCATCATAACCGATGGTGTTGGGGTTGTGTCGGACTTCGGAGATGATACCCTCCGAGGAAGGCAGCAACAGGGTGTCCCTTGAGAACAGGGTTTTGTTGTCATCTTCACTCAGGCGCAGCACGGTTTCCAGGAAATAAACGTGCGTCCCCGAATTTGTCTCTCGTGACAAGCGCACGATCGGGCGATCCTCACCACCGACCTCTTTCCAATTCGAGATCTTCCCGCTGTATATGTCCGAAATCTGTTCCAGGGTCAACTGTGTTACAGGGTTTTGCGGGTTGACAATGACCGCGATCGCATCCCGTGCGATGATGTGCTCAACGGGGTTGATTCCCTTCGACTGCGCTTCCTCGATCTCTTCTGATTTGATTTGACGGGATGCATTGGCAAGGTCCACTGTCCCATTGATCAAGGATGCGATCCCGGTTCCCGACCCGCCGCCTGTCACTGAGATTCGAACATCAGGATGTACTGACTGGTAATGCTCCGCCCAGGCCAGCGCCAGGTTGACAATAGTGTCAGAGCCTTTATTTTCTATGTAAACACTCGATTGGGGAGAATTTTGGGAGGCTGTTCTTGAAGAGCAGGAAACGCTCAAAATGGCCAGAACAAGCAGAAAACCGGTTAGAAGCGGTGTCCGTTTCATCGCCCCGAATTATATCTCATCTCCAATAATGATAAAATCAAAGTATGACCGATCCTGTTTTCTCAGTCAAAGATCTGGATTTCTATTATGGATCCTTTAAGGCGCTCAAGGATATCAGCCTGGATATCATGCCCCACCAGGTAACAGCCTTGATTGGACCCTCGGGCTGCGGGAAATCGACGTTTTTACGCTGTCTCAACCGGATGAACGATACGATCGAAGGGACACGCGTGGTGGGGAAAATCAGCCTCAGCGGCAAGGATATTTATGCCGAGGGTATGGATGTTGTTGTATTGCGCCAGCGGGTTGGGATGGTGTTCCAAAAGCCAAACCCGTTCCCACAGTCGATTTTTGACAATGTGGCTTTCGCGCCGCGTGTTCTGGGGTCAGCCGGCAGCAGGTCCAACCTGGAGGAAACCGTTGAACGCAGCCTGCGACAGGCCGCGTTATGGGACGAGGTTAAAGATATCTTGAGCGAAAACGCGCTGGGGCTATCGCTTGGCCAGCAACAACGCCTGTGCATCGCGCGCGTTGTTGCGGTGCAACCTGAAGTGATCTTGATGGATGAGTCCACCTCTGCACTTGACCCGATTGCAACGTTACAGGTCGAGGAATTGATCGCGGACCTGAAAAAGGATTACACAGTTGCCATTGTGACCCATAATATGCAACAGGCGGCGCGCATTTCTGATATGACCGGTTTATTTTGGTTGGGAGAATTGGTGGAGTTTTCGTCCACTGATGAAATATTCACACGCCCGAAGCAGGATTTAACCGAATCTTATATCACCGGGCGTATGGGGTAATCCCATATAAACAATAAATAAGAAGGCTCGGCATGCAACCGAGCCTTCTTATTTATTTTAAAGGGGAGTTGCAGCTTGTCTATCTTTCGCTAAGGTGGCTCGGTGTCGGTAACTCGAAGATTTCATTGTCAATAAAGCTACTCTTTTCGCACATAGTTAAATCCGCCATTGGCTGAGAACTTCTTTCGGGGCCACGATCAGATCTTTTCGCAACCACGAGGGAAGACCAAAGTACTATGACGCCCAGTACACCAAAGATAATGTAGATGCCTAACAAGATCTGCCACATACTGAAGCTCCTATTTGCGATGTTATTTTGCGAATGCCCTGTCTTTTCCTGAGCGTTTCCCATTAAACGGATCAGGCGTTAGTAGTTTTAGCAGAGATGGATCGCGTTCAGTACTACAAGTATACAGAGAGCGTTCGGTAATCGCACGTTGTTTTTGACATATATTTTCAAGACAACTGTTACTATTCCGAAGTCATTTTGCCTGCGAATGAGGACATTGTGAGCAGAATGACCGAATGCTTTGATCATTCAAAGCGTAATGAACGGTCAAGCCATTTTAATGAACCAAAGCTTTCTCATATTCGGCAATGCTTGGCAAAAAACTCGATCTATGAACGCCATTGAAACTTTTTGTTATGTTTTAGGCATCAATGATATTCGTTTTCATTACCAAGACGGTTAGTATACAAATAAGTTACTAAGAAAATTTCCTTAAGTGTTCTTACTTTGCGTTTTTTCTTGCTTCAAATACTCACGTCTCTTCTGCTTCACGTCCACGCTGAAGACTGCTAGCAAAGCGACGATTGTGATCAAAAGGAAGAGGCTCATAGAAGTTACTCCTGGAACACACCCCCATCATAGCACCTTCGTATGATGTCTGACTTAAGAGCTGGTTAACAACCAGTAAACAATTTTGTTAGGCATTTTGAAGCGTGAAATAGAACGTGCTGCCCTCCCCCTCGCGACTCTCGGCCCAGATCTGACCGCCATGCGACTCGACCAGGTGTCTTGAAATAGAGAGTCCCAGCCCCGTTCCGCCTCCTGCGCGGGACTTATCGACCCGGTAAAAGCGCTCGAAAATGCGCGGTACGTCATCCGCGGGGATGCCCACCCCCGAATCATGCACAGCGAATCGGACGGCGCCCTCAACTGCTTCCGTTTCCCAGGGTGTAAACGAGTCTGTGACGATGTCCGCGGAAAGCAGCACCTCCCCGCCCGGGTGAGAGAACTTGACCGCATTGTGGATCAGGTTGACCAGCACCTGCTCGATGCGCGGCTCATCCGCACTGACGTTGGGCAGGTTCGGCGGGCAGTCCACCTGTAGCGATAAACCAGCCCTTTCAGCTTGCAGGCGCATCCGTTCGGCAGCGGATACCAGCAGTTTTTTGGGCGCGACTGGTTTGCGCTCAAGACTTACCTGTCCCGATTCGATTCGAGAAAGGTCGAGCAGCTCCTGCGCCATCTGGGCCAGGGCATCCACTTCGGTGGCGATGCGGCTGATGAAACGGGGGGCAGCATCGGGGTCTGCAAGAGCGCCGTCCTGTAAGGTCTCCGTCAGGGCTCTGAGCGAGGCCAGCGGGGTGCGCAGTTCGTGCGAGAGGTTGCTGATGAAGTCTCGCCGGATGGTTTCCAGCCGACGGATGCGGGTCAGATCTTGCACAACCAGCAAGCTTCCCCCTGGCGCATGCTGGTCGGGGATGGCGATCAGTTGCAGGAAGTGACGCCGGCCTTTGATCTCTGCGGTTTCAACCTGCATTTCATCCAGTTCCTGGCAGCGTTGCCAGGCTTGGATCAATTGGTGGTTCCGCAGCACTTCCGGGACGGACCTTTCGACCAACCCTCTGCCGAAAAGTTTTTCGGCAGCCGGATTGGCAAACTGGATCCGGCCCTCCTCACTGGCGATCAAGACCCCATCGGTCATTTGATCGAGCATAGCGGCCAGGCGGGCCCGGTTCGAATCTACACTGGATAACTGCGTGCTTAGCGAAGTGACCATCGATTTGACTATAGTAGAAAGCTCTTCCAGTCTTTTTACGTTGGAAGGCAACGCAAGCAGCGGAGTATCGCCACTGGCCGACTGGCGCAGGATGCGCTCATATTTGCGCAGTTGACTTCTTAATGCGCGGTAACGAAAAACAACCCATACCAGGGTTGTCAAAGAAACGACGAGCAGCAAAAGCAGGAAATAGGGCAGGGAATCCATGGATAAGAATTACACCGGATCTTTACCCTTCAAACCGGTAACCGCCACCGCGAACGGTGATGATGCGTTCCGGTTTTCCCGGGTCTGCCTCGATCTTTTGCCGCAGCCAGCGCACGTGGACATCCACCGTGCGGCTGTCGCCGATATAATCCCAGCCCCAGACGCGCTCCAGGATGAACCCGCGTGAGAGCATCTGCCCGCGATGTTCGGCCAGGAATAGCAGCAATTCATACTCTTTGGGTTTGAGTTTCAGCGGGCCTTCGTTCAAGATGACTTCACGACGGGTCTGGTTGATGACCAGGTTGTCGAAGCTGATCTTTTCTTGCGGGGTTTCGGCGCTTAGTTTCCACAGTTCTTCGCGGATCAACCGGGCGCGGCGCAACTGCGCCTTGACGCGCGCCATCAGCTCGCGCATGGAAAAAGGTTTGGTCAGGTAATCGTCCGCGCCCACTTCCAGACCAACCACGCGGTCGATCTCGTCGTCGCGGGCAGTGAGCATCAGAACTGGCGTGTTCATCTCCTTGCGCAGGATGCGGCAGACTTCGAAACCGTCGATGCCGGGCAGCATCAGGTCGAGCACGATCAGGTCGGGTTTCAGCCGGCGGGCGGATTCGAGCGCGACCATGCCATCACCGACCGCTTCCACTGTATAACCTTCTTTTTTCAGGTTATAGGCCAGGGTCTCTTGCAGGGAGGGTTCATCTTCGACAACCAGGATCGTTTCGGGCATAGTTTCTTTTGCGAACTATACCATAAGAGAAATTTAATATGTTAAGGGGATGTTAACTCTTTCAACCTTCATTTCTCATGTATCAACCTGACCGCAGCCTGTTTCATATGTGCCAGCACGCCCTGGAAACCGTTCAATCGCTGGTAGCTGATGGCCTCCTCCAGCTTCATATCCCTGTAAAAATCGGCCGGGACAGCCAGGATCTCTTCAGGTCTGGCTCCATCCAATCCGTTTGCAAGGATGGCAGCCAGTCCCTGCACGGTTGGGGATTGAGGCGGGATGTCGAAGTGAAAGTGGAGGCCGCCGTCGGCGTCTTTTTCGGCGAACAGGAAGACGGGCGTCATGCACTCCGGGACGGGTTCCATTATGGCGCGTTCGTCCTGCAGCCAGTCTGGCAGCGGTGGCAGAGACTCAGCGTACTGGATCAGCATTTCCACCTTCTCCTCGCGCGAAGCCCAGGAGAAGTCTTCTACGATTTCTTGTAATTTTTCTGGAAGGGTCATAGATTACTTACCACAGAGATCACGGAGAGCACAGAGCCTTTTTGGGATTCACAGAGAATTTCTCTGTGAACTCCGTGCGCTCCGTGGTTATCTTTTTTCATCCCTGACTACTTCTCGATCGGCGCGTCTACCAGGTTGCCCCATTCCGTCCAGGAACCGTCGTAGTTCTTGACGTTGGGATAGCCCAGCAGGTACTTGAGCGCGAACCAGGTCAGGGACGAGCGTTCGCCGATACGGCAATAGGCGATGATTTCCTTGTCGGGAGTGATGCCCTTCTCTTCGTATAATGAGCGCAACTCCTCGGGTGATTTGAACGTACTGTCCGCTTCGTCGACGGCCTTCGACCAGGGGATGCTGACCGCGCCGGGGATGTGCCCGCCGCGCTGGGCTCCTTCCTGCGGGTAGTTGGGCATGGATATCAGTTCGCCGCTATATTCCTGTGGAGAGCGCACGTCCACCAACGGCTTTTTGGACTCAATCTGGGCGAAGACTTGCTCGCGGAAAGCGCGGATGGATTTATCGGGCTCTCTGGCAACGTACTCGCTTGGCGTATAGGTCAGGATTTCCCTGGTCATCGGTTTGCCTTCCTGCTCCCATTTGGCGCGCCCGCCGTTCATGATCTTGACATTTTTGTGACCGTAATATTCAAAGATCCACAGCGCGTAACAGGCGAACCAGTTGGATTTGTCACCGTAAAAAACAAGAGCCGTATCGTTGGTGATGCCGGCTCGCTCGCAGACATCTTCGAACTCTTCTTTGGTCAGGAAATCGCGTCGCACCGGATGCTGCAGGGTGGTGAACCAGTCGATGCGCACCGCGCCGGGGATGTGTTTCATATCGTAGAGCAGGGCATCTTCGTCAGATTCTATGACGCGTACGTTGGGATCATCCAGGTGTTCTTCGACCCAATCGGTTTCAACCAGGTATTCCGGGTGGGAATAGGTATTCATCTCTTACTCCTTAATGCTGCTTGTATATAGTCCGAAATCTACGCAAACAAATTGTATTCACAATTCAGAGTTGTACTGAGAACATTTGCGCAGCATTCTGTAATTATTTGTATTTTTATTATAAAAATTATCCAAATTCTGTCAAGGCAAAAACTAATCTCAACCGCGGAGATCGCTGAGACCGCTGAGAAAATCATCAAATCTCCGCGCGCTCGGTGTTCTCTGCGGTTTTAATCAGGTCAATGCTAAAATTGACGTATGGCTAAGCAAAAATATTACGTTGTCTGGAAGGGACGAAACCCTGGCATCTATACATCCTGGGCGGAGTGCGAAGCGCAAGTTAAGGGATATGCAGGCGCAGAGTACAAATCTTTTGAAAACCGCGCCGCGGCAGAAGCGGCCTTTCGCGGCGATTACGAAAATTACAAAGGAAAATCGGGTACGAGCCAGCAGTGGCTGTTTACACCGACGAAGCCCATCATCCCCTCCATCTGCGTGGACGCAGCCTGCTCCGGCTCGCCGGGTCCACTCGAATACCGGGGCGTGCTGACAGAAACCAGCGAGCAAATTTTTCACGCCGGGCCGTTTGCTGACGGCACCAATAACGTAGGCGAGTTTCTGGCGATCGTCCTCGCGATGGACTGGTTGCTCACCAAAAAACTCGACTGGCCAATCTACTCCGATTCTGCCAATGCGATAGCCTGGGTCAAAGCGGGCAAATGCAGGACCCAATTGGAACGCCTGCCATCCAATAAAATATTGTTCGATTTCATTGCCAACGCCGAAGAAGGGCTGAAAAGATACCCGTCCTTCAAGGTCTTGAAATGGGATACACGGGCCTGGGGCGAGATTGCGGCTGATTTCGGGCGCAAATAGGATTAATTCTGGAGCAAAAAGAATTTCACCACGGAGAACACGGAGTTCACAGAGACTGATTAGAAATCTCCATATTTATCGTGCGCTCAGTAGTGAGCTTATTAATTGTCTCAGGAGATTGCGATGCTAGAGACCAAGAAGCGTTTCCACGATATCGACTGGTTGCGGGTGATCGGCATGCTGCTAATCTTCTCGTTCCACAATGCGCGCTTTTTTAATGAAGAAGACTGGCACGTCAAGAACACCCAACTCGACTTCGGGATGACTGTTTACGTGGCCGTGCTGGCCCAGTTCATCATGCCGCTTTTCTTCATCCTTTCGGCAATTGCGACCTACTTCGCCTTGAATCGCCGTTCAGGGAAGGAATTTATGCGCGAGCGCGTTAGCCGCTTGCTCATTCCGCTCGTTTTTGGTATTTTCACGCATATCCCGTTACAGGTTTACGTCGAGCGGGTCACACACGGGCAGT
The DNA here is from genome assembly GCA_011389535.1 of Anaerolineales bacterium. GTDB lineage: Bacteria > Chloroflexota > Anaerolineae > Anaerolineales > Villigracilaceae > JAABUE01. Next base: position 34,628 of record JAABUE010000001.1, on the reverse strand, counting down.
TCAACGGCACGTTCTGGGAGTTCATCCCGCGTTACTTCGACGGCTGGTACGGCTTTGGCGGCAATTTCGCCTGGATGGGACTGCACCTGTGGTATCTGCTGATGCTGTTCCTGTTTTCGTGGCTCTTGCTGCCTGTGTTCCAACGCATCCGTGCTGCACAGGAATTCACGGCACGCCTGGCGGACTTCTTTTCCCGGTCCTTCATGGTATACCTGTTCTTCATCCCGATCATGCTGGTGGAGTTCATCGTGGGACTCTCGCCGGATACGATCGGGATGCGTAGCTTTGGCGGCTGGAGCCCGTTTACCTACCTGGTCATCTTTTTTCTGGGATACATCCTGGCGACGGTTGAGCGTTATCGCTCCGCGATCGAGCGCCTGCGCTTCTTTTCCCTGGCCCTGAGCCTGCTCCTGCTTGCGATCGGCTATTTCCTCGAAATGGCGGACATCAGCATCTACTCATATTACCTGGCTCCCTTCCGCGGACTCAACACCTGGGCCTGGCTGCTGACTTTTTTGGGCTTTGCCAGTCGCCATCTTAATTTCAGTAATGGCTTCCTCAAATACGCCAACCAGGCCGTGCTTCCCTTTTACATCCTGCACCAGACGGTGATCGTAGTGGTCGGCTTCTTCATTAGGGATTGGCAATTGGCGGTTTTCCCCAAATATCTGTTGCTGGCGGCAGTTTCATTTACGATTATTATGCTTACATATGAATTTGTAGTGCGGCGAGTCGCTTTTTTGCGCTTATTGTTTGGGATGAAAGGCTAAAAAGACTTAATCTCATCCAATAAAAGCCTTCAACAAACCCATCACTGCCCCCCCTACGATCAACCAGGTAGTATTGATATTGAAGCGGACCAGCAATCCTAATGAAGCCAGCGCAATTAGGATGGTAAGCGGGTCAACCAGAGAGGCCTGGCCCAGCTGCCAGGTGACGGCGGCCATCAAACCGAACGAAGCAACGTTCACGCCATCGAGCAGGCCGCTTACCCAGGGCGAATTCCGAATCCTTGGGATCAGTGGATTGGATATGGCAACAAAAATAAAGGAGGGCAAAAATATGCCCAGTGTCGCCAGCAGCGCGCCTGGAAAACCTCCCAGCACAAAGCCGATGAAAGTAGCCGTGGTGAACACTGGTCCGGGTGTGATCTGCCCGATGGCAACCGCATCGATCAACTGTGCCTCTGTCAGCCAGCCAAAATTGACCACCAGGTCAGCGCGCAGGAAAGCCAGCAACACGTAGCCGCTTCCATATAAGATCGAACCGATCTTGAGAAATGTCAGGAACAATACGGGCAGGCTGAACGGCACAGCAGCCAAACCGGTGAGCGCCAGTGCTGAAAATCCAGCTGCGCCTGGCAGGAACAGGACGCCTATCCCTTGGGTCTTTAACCGCTGGATGTTCGCAGCCAGCATGACGAACAACCCACCGGCGAACAACAAAAAAAGCTCATTGATCTGGAAAAAATACAGAACAATCACAGCCAGTCCAACCACTGCGACAATTGTATTTTTAACGGCTTTCCGCCCCAGGTTCCAGAGCGCCTGCGCGATGATCGCAATGACGACCGGTTTGATTCCATAAAGCAGCCACTCGACCTGCGGCAAGGAACGGAGTTCCACATACAGCCAGGCAAGAGCAGTCACGAGCAGCATTGCGGGCAGAATGAAACAAATCCCTCCAACGATCAACCCGCGCCAGCCTGCCCGCAAGTAGCCGAGATGAATGGCCATCTCGGTAGAGTTCGGCCCCGGAATCAAATTTGTAGCGCCTAAAAGATCGAGGAATTCCTGGTCGTTCAGCCATTTACGCCGCTTGACCACTTCATCATGCATGATCGCAATGTGCGCGGCAGGACCACCAAATGCGGTAAAACCCAACTTAAGAAATAGCCTGGCGACTTCGAGCAGGTTTTGTGACATGGTTTTTTCCTAAGGCATTATAAAGGACATGTGCGCTTATTTTTTATTGCTGGGCGGGATGATCGAATCCAGCACCAGCCGGAAAGACTTACAGGGTGCCGTCCGGTCCAGACAAAGCAAGAGAATGATTTTTCGGACACTTTCTCCGCGACCGGGATAGAAATACACCATTCCAATGACAGAAAAAATCGGGTACAAATAACCTATGGAGATCAGGAGAAACTCATGAAAACCGCGCTCTTACTCATCGACATTCAGAACGATTATTTCCCCGGCGGCAAGATGGAACTGGAGGGCACGGTCGAAGCAGCCAAAAAAGCCAACGAATTGCTGCAATGCTTCCGTGACCATGGCATGCCGACCGTCCATGTCCAGCATATCTCGCGTCAGCCGGACGCGGCATTTTTCATCCCCGGCGACCGTGGCACCGATATCAACGACATCACTGCCCACTATGAAGGCGAACCGCTGGTGCAGAAGCATTATCCCAACTCCTTCCGCGAGACAAATTTGTTGGATTTGCTTAAAGAGTGGGAGATCAAGCGCGTGATCATCACCGGCATGATGACCCACATGTCCGTGGATGCTACCGCCCGCGCCGCCGTTGACCTGGGCTTCAAGCTCATGGTCGCCGAAGATGCCTGCGCCACGCGCGCGCTGACTTATGGTGATACGACTATCCCGGCCGAGCATGTCCACAAGTCATTTTTGGCGGTGCTTAAATCCTATGGTCAGGTCATGCCGGTCGAGCAGATCCTGGCGCACCTGGCGGCGGAGCACGTAAAGTAGTGTCATGCTGAGGGGCGCAGCGAAGAAGCATCCCTTGCACGAGGGAGATCCTTCGGCTGCGCCTCAGGGTGACATAGGAGAAAGTTATGCCCTACGTCAATATAAAAATCACGCGCGAAGAAGCGACCGCCGAGCAAAAGGCGACCCTGATCCGCGAGGTGACTCGTCTGGTGACCGAAACGCTTGATAAGAACCCTGCTACCACAATCGTCGTGATTGAAGAAGTAGATACCGATAACTGGGGAATTGCCGGAGAGACCGTTACCGTCCGCAGGGGGCGGGAGAAGAAATAAAATCTGAACCGGAGTCCAACGTCTCCTGACGTTGTATGCCGAAAGTTTTCCTGCCCCGGCGGTCGGGCGGGGGGAGACTTTCGACTCCGTTCATCAAAGGAAGATTTATGACCACACTTGATCCCGAACGCCAGCAGCAGGCCAAACAGTACGCCCGCATCCGACGCCGTCTGTGGCTGGTGAGCACGTCACTCAGCGCCCTCTATGCCCTGGCCTGGCTCTTCACCGGCTGGTCCATCGACCTGCGGAACTGGCTAATCGCGATTTCCCCCAATCCCTGGTTTGTGGTTGCAGGTTTCATCGCCATTTTTGGCGGCATCTATGCTGTCCTCACGCTTCCGCTCGATTATTATAGCGGATTTATCCTGCCGCATCGTTTCGGCCAGTCCAACCAGACGCTCAAGGACTGGGTCTTCGACCAGTTAAAAGGACTCGCGGTCGGGGCGCCTATCGGGCTGCTCCTGCTCGAGCTGCTCTATCTCGCACTGCGCGCGACCGGTGACCTGTGGTGGTTGTGGGCCGCAGGCGGGATGCTGGTCTTCAGCGTGCTGCTTTCCAATCTGGCTCCCATCCTCATCATGCCGATCTTCAACAAATTCGTCCCGCTGGGCGAAGAGCATGCCGACCTGGAAAAACGTCTGCTTGCGCTGGCTGAGAAAGCCAACACCAGGGTGCGCGGGGTATTCAAGTTTGACATGTCCCGCCGCACTAAATCGGCCAACGCGGCGCTGACGGGGATTGGCAACACCCGGCGCATTGTGCTGGGCGATACCCTGATCGACGAGTTCACCGACGACGAGATCGAGACCGTGCTGGCGCATGAACTCGGTCATCACGTTCATAATGACCTGCCTCTCCTGATCGCATCTGGGACAATTACGACAACGCTTGGGCTGTACCTGGCTTCGCTGGCCCTGGATTGGGCAATCGCCTTCTTCGGTTTCACCGGCCCCGCCGATGTGGCTGCCTCCTGCCCTGGGAATCATCCTCGGCGCCTATGGACTGCTCACCATGCCGCTTGAGAACGCCATCTCCCGTTGGCGCGAGAATCTCGCCGACGATTATGCCCTGCAGGCTACCGGCAAGACGGAAGCCTTCGCTTCCGCGTTTACGCGGCTGGCGAACCAGAACCTGGGCGAAATCAATCCTGAAAAGTGGGTGGTGTATCTGTTCTATTCACATCCGCCGCTGGGGCAGCGAATTCAGAAGGCGAAGGAATATGTTCCTTAGCAGAGATCACGTTCATGCCTGGTTCGAATAGGAGAATAACTCGATGAGCAGTCCGATAGAACAAAACGATAACCACCCACAACTGGGAAAAGACCGCAGGCGGACGCAGGATGAAAAGCTTCTTCAGAGCCCGACTCCTGCGCAGGCATTGTTCACGGATACCGATCCCTGGCGCGTGCTTCGCATTCAAGGGGAGTTTGTAGAAGGCTTCGAAGCGCTTGCCCAGCTCGGTCCGGCGGTTTCCCTGTTTGGTTCAGCTCGTACAAAGGAAGAAGACCCATTTTATTCCGCCGCAGTGGAAACAGCTCGCCAGCTCGCCAAGGCTGGGCTGGCGATCATCACTGGCGGGGGTCCTGGCATTATGGAGGCCGGCAACAGGGGGGCGATACTGGGCGGAGGCGTCTCGGTAGGATTGAATATTGAGCTGCCCTTTGAACAGCACCTCAATCCCTATCTGAACATCCCCATCGATTTTCGCTACTTTTTTGTCCGCAAGGTGATGTTTGTCAAGTATGCCCAAGCCTTTGTGATCTTCCCCGGCGGTTTTGGGACACTAGATGAACTGTTCGAGTCGCTGACACTCATCCAGACCGGGAAAATCAGCAACTTTCCCGTGATTATGTTTGGTTCCGATTATTGGTCTGGACTGCTGACGTGGTTAAAAGAGACGATGTTGACAGGTGGAAAAATTTCTCCTGCGGACTTGGATCTATTGACCGTTGCCGACTCACCCAAAGAAGTGCTCCAGCAAGTCACGCAAGCGATGATTGAGGCTGGCACGCTGGAAGCGAAAGAGCAGGCAGCGCGCGATGAAACACGCAAAGCTCTGCAGAAGAAGAGTAGTTGAAAATAAATGTAACTCGTTTATTGAATTGCCCCTCAGCCTGGAGGGGCTGTCTTGTTTCGTTTTCCATTTTCCCATGCCTGCCGCTTGAGCAAGATGGGGATGATCACGATCAGGACGATCACCACCGCCATGAGCATGATCCAGTTTGTTGAACCTGCCTCATTCCGCGCTTCTTCTGTAGCGACATCCGTATCTGCCTGTATGGCGGGAGTAGCGGTTAATTCCTGTAGTATTCCCGATGTACGGCTGAGCGCCAGGTTGGTTAATAAGATTGCAATCCCCAGTATGATCCAAAAAGAGACGCGTATAGTTTGTATTTTTATTTTCATAGTGGCATGGATGATTTTCAAGTATATCATTCCATTTTTGGCCTCTTGCTCCTTTTATTTCGCCAAACTCCAAAGATCGCGATTGATTCCCGCGTGGCAAGGGATATAATTCAAACATGGAATTGGGGTTCGGGCTCACCATTTGGGTAATTATTACCACTTTCATGTACTTTCGCTTCTTAATGCGTTATAATTTTTTAGTTACGGTGGGGTAACCTGCTGTGTCTTGAGGAGAGTCCGATGAAACGCCTTCTTTCAGCCACATTTATTTTGCTCGTCTTGATGGCAATCGGGACGAGTATTGCTTTTGCAGGCGGATTTCTGGGTCCACAACCCGACCTTGTTGTTGGCGCACAGTTATACGATAAGTGGTACGCTGCATTGGGAGTTCCTGGGCCTCAAGGCGATATGCCTGTCTGGAGCCGCCAGTCTACTAACACACGCTCAGGGGCGGAAACATGGCGTTGCTCGGAATGCCATGGCTGGGATTATAAGGGTGTGGTTGGGGCTTATGCCTCCGGCTCACACCAGACCGGTTTTCCCAGCCTTATCCTTACAACAGCGGATATGACCAAAGAAGAGATCATCGCCCACCTCAAGGGAGAAAATGATCAGGCGCATGACTTTTCCAACTACCTAGATGAAAACGCGATGGGGCAGTTAGCTGTTTTTCTTAAAGAAGGCCTGATCAACGATTCCGAATATATTGACCCGGTTTCCTTGAATGTCATCAATGGCAACCTCGAACATGGTAATGAACTATACAACTCGACTTGTGCTGAATGTCATGGCGAAGATGGCACCACGATCCTTTTCCGGACCGAAGGTGTGGATGAGACTCTTGGCGATGTCGCCAACCGGGATCCGTTCCGCTTTCTGCACCGCACGCGCTTCGGCGTGGCCGGAACCGGGATGCCTGTGGGTTATGAATTGGGTTGGACGCCGGCCGATGGCCGTGATACGCTGATGCACGCGCAAACCCTGGCCCGGGGCAAGGCGCCGGAAGAGATAACAGGAGCAGGTGAAGGGTCCAGCCCGAGCGACTTGATTGGCGGGCCATCCAACTTGTTCACCGGAATCCTGACCGGAATCGGCGCGTTTTTGGCTATATTTGGCAGCGCGTTGCTATTTCTTACAGTTCTTGTCCTGATCGGCGTGTTGGTTGTCACTGTTTTACGCCGTCGGAATTGAGTTTTTGAAAATATGCGACCTTGCAAGGGTTGGAGCCTTTGCAAGGTCATGCATTTAGACCAACTCAGGAGCATTCATGATCAAGAATATTTTTGGCTGGCTGTTTTCACCTCTCGGCAGGATCGCGTTGTTGATCGGTGGTTTAACCGTGCTCAGTCTGGCCGTGTGGGGCATCAGTCTGACGCAGGCTTCACCCGAGCAGCCTATTCAGTTCCCGCACAACCGCCATGTGAACTTCGGCATCCAATGCCTGTACTGTCACCCCGGCGCTTCACGCGGACCCGTGGCGGGGCTGCCTACCCAGACCAAATGCTGGGGCTGTCACCAACAGATGCAGATTACCGAAACCAGCGAACTTCTGAAGCCGCTCGTGCAGGCCGTTGAAAATAACGAACCGATCCAATGGGTGCCGGTGGCGATCGTGCCAGACTTTGTGCAATTCAACCATCGCCCGCACATTGCGGCGGGGGTCAATTGCGAGGATTGTCACGGCGATATGACCCAGGTGACGATTGCCGAAAACCCACAGGTGTTCAACATGGGCTGGTGCTTGAACTGCCACAAGGAACATTCGGTAGATAACCCCGAACTGCGCACCAAATTACTCGACTGCGGAACCTGTCATTATTAACCGGGTGAAAGGATAATAGAGAGCATGAGTAAAAAGATTTCCCGGCGTGATTTTCTCAAGCTGGCTGGAATGGGGGCTGCCACAGGCGCTGCGCTGACCGGCTGTGGCCCCGCCTCCCGCTACGTGGTACGCGAACCGTACACACAGATGCCGGAGTACACGTTCAACGGACAAAGTACTTATTTTGCTACTACCTGTCGTGAATGTCCGGCGGGGTGCGGACTGGTCGTCCGCACCTATCAGGGACGTGCGCTCAAGACCGAAGGCAATCCGGCCCATCCGGTCAACCAGGGAAAGACTTGCGCCCGCGGACAGGCCACACTGCACGGTCTGTACAATCCGGACCGGGTAACTGATCCGGTCAGCCAGTCAACGCGGGGCTCGCGTGATTTCTCGGACATGGACTGGGATGCAGCCGTGCAGGTGGTCGCAGATGCGCTGTCGAATACCGAACCTGCCGCGATTGCCTTCCTGCTGGGTCCGGCCCCCGACCATCTCTTCGACCTGGTCTCTGATTTAACGGGAGCCATCGGCGCGCCTGCCCCAGTCCGTTATGGCGCATTAAGCATGTTCGAAGCGCGCGCAACGTTAATCCAGGCGACGGAGTCGATGCTTGGAGAAAGCAGGCTGCCCGTTTTCGACCTGGCGAACGCAGGGGTCACTTTTTCGTTTGGCGCGAATTTTCTTGAGACCTGGTTGTCGCCGGTGGCTTACACGCGCGGCTATTCGCGAATGCGTAAGCAGGAAAAGCGCGGCTACCTGGTGCAGTTCGAGCCGCGCATGTCGCAAACGGCTGCCAAGGCGGACGAATGGATTCCCCTAAAATCCGGGACAGAAGGCATGGTCGCGCTGGCAATCGGCCGGCTCAGTGCCGAAGTGCGAGGGGCAGCCTTGCCCAGAGCTTTTGTGGATGTGGATGTGGCCGGGGTCGCCGAAGAATCGGGTGTTCCGGTCGAGACGCTGTTGCATCTGGCTGAACTTTTGGCCGGTGCGGAACGCCCGCTTGCCATCCCCGGTGGAGCGGCGCTCAGTCATATTAACGGAATGGCGACAGGCGAAGCAGTACTGGCTCTGAATGCGATGGCCGGGAACTTCGGCCAACCCGGCGGCGTGTTCCTTTCCCCAGTCCCTCCCAATGTAGACGAATATCATCACCCGGCAAGCTTGCAGGAAATGGGCGCGTTTGTCGAACAGATGAAGGCCGGCGATATCCAGGTATTGTTGGTGCACGGTGTAAATCCGCTCTTTGAACTGCCGAATGCGCTTGGCTTCGAAGATGCCATGAAAAGCGTGCCGCTGGTGATTTCATTCGCGACCTTCCCCGATGAAACCGCCCTGCAGTCCGATTACATCTTCCCTGATCATCACGGGCTGGAGTCCTGGGGTTACCAGCGTATCGCGGCAGGGACAGACCGGTCCACACTCTCAGGTGCGCAGCCTGTGGTGGTTCCCTTCTACAACACGCGCGCTACCGCAGATGTGCTCCTGGCTGCTTTTGCGGAGGTCGGCGGAGAGTTGGCCGCTGCCTTACCCTTCGCGGATGAAGTCGCTTTCATGCAAGATAAATTGCTGCCATTGGTTGAGAACAAAGACGCCAATTTCAATGCCGCTGAGATCAACACCTTTTTTGCATACTTCCAGCAGTTAGGCGGTTGGTGGGGCAACCAGATTGCGTTCACAGCCCCGGCTCAAAACACATTGAATAATGCGATGACTGTTGCCGCGCCAGAGTTCGAGGGTGAGGGTGAGTTTGTGCTGCTGCCCTTTGTCTCGCCGGTGCTGGCGGAAAGCGGGGCCAACAAGCCCTGGCTGCAGGAAGTCCCCGACCCGACCACAACAGTCATGTGGAATTCGTGGGTGGAGATCAACCCGGATGTTGGTCATGAGTTGGGCATCGAAAATGATGATGTGGTCAGGATCGTGTCAGAGGCTGGAGCAGTTGAGGTCTCCGTTTATCTGTACCCGGCCATTCGTCCAGATACGATCGCGATCCCCTTTGGGCAGGGGCATACAGCTTACGGTCGTTACGCCGAAGGACGCGGTGTCAATCCCCTGGACCTTTTGGGACTGAAGTTCAATGAAGCCGGAGATCTGGCTTATGCAAGCATGAGAGTAAGAATCGAAAAGACCGGGAGAAAACGTGAGCTTGCTCGCCTGGAGAGCAAGATTGGTGTGTATGGTGAAGGCCTTGGAGAGGAGCATTAGGAGTGAAGTATGAAACCGATTGATTTGAATGAAATGGGCGCGATAGGCGCTATCGCGCAGGAGGCGGAGGGCAAATGGGGTATGGTCATCGACCAGGATTTGTGCACGGGCTGCCAGGCCTGTGTGGCGGCCTGCTCGATGGAAAACAACATAGCGTTCGTAGGCGAGGAAGATGCGAGCTATGGGCGCAGCCTGCAGTGGATCCGCATCGAACGTTTCTGGGAAGGCGAGTATCCCGAAGTTAAGATGACACCCTTCCAGCCAATGTTGTGCCAGCATTGTCACAATGCTCCATGCGAGCCGGTCTGCCCGGTGTTTGCAGCCGTACATAGCCCAGCAGAAGACTTGAACCTGCAGGTTTACAACCGCTGCGTGGGCACCCGATACTGCGCCAACAACTGCCCTTACCAGGTGCGCGTCTTCAATTGGCGGGATTACGAACGTCCGGAACCGTTGAACAACCAGTTCAATCCGGATGTCACTGTCCGCCGCCGGGGCATTATGGAAAAGTGTACTTTCTGCTTGCAACGTATCCATCGTGCCGAAGACCTTGCTAAAGCTGAAGGCCGTGAGGTCAGGGATGGTGAATTTACAACTGCCTGCGCCCAGGCCTGCCCGGCAGATGCGATTATCTTCGGCCGCCTGGACGACCCTGAAAGTCGAGTAAATCAGCTTTCTAAGCCGGACCGTGGCTACCAGATGCTCGAAGAGCTGGGCACCGTGCCGCGGATCACTTACTTCAAGGAAGGCTAAACCTATGGCTTCGACGACTATGCCTATGGAGCACGCACACTCTGAAGAAGCGCATCTGCGTGAACAACACCTGATGCTCGATCCGCGGCCACGCGGCGAAATGAACGCCATGATCATGGAAGCCATGCATTACACCACCTGGAAGTTCTGGGTTGTGGCAGCGATACTGGGAGCAATTGTATTGGTGGGATTGTTCGGCTCCTGGGGCTACATGATCGCGGAAGGCCTGGGTGTGGCCGGCGTCAACCGCCCGGTGTTCTGGGGTATCTTCCTGGTCAATACCGTTTTCTGGATCGGTATCAGCCATGCCGGGACGTTCATCTCGGCGATCCTGCGCGTTTTCAAATCTGAGTTCCGCCGTCCCTTTACGCGCGCTGCCGAGTTAATGACCACCTTTGGCCTGGTGCAGGCTGGTTTTAGCATCTTCATGCACATGGGCCGGGTGTGGTTGTCCTACTGGCTGTTCCCCTACCCGAACCAGCGCCAACTGTGGCCGAACTTCCATTCACCACTCTCCTGGGACTTGTTAGCCATTACCACCTATTTGCTGGCCTCCACCATGTACTTGTTCTTGCCGCTCATTCCCGACCTGGCCATGGCCCGTGACCGCACCGCAGGCGGCTGGCGCAAGAACTTTTACAAAGTGCTGGCGCTGGGCTTCCGTGGCACCGAGGGGGAATGGACGCACCTGCGCAACGCCATGAACATCTTTGCCTTTGCGATCATCCCGGTTATGTTTTCTGTTCACACCATCGTGTCCTGGGACTTTGCTGTGGCTACCCGTCCCGGCTGGAACTCTACCATCTTCGGCCCTTATTTCGTCATCGGCGCTTTGCACTCAGGTATGGGCGCGGTTATCATGGTGCTGGCGGTTGTGCGTGCTACGATGAAGAACATGAAATACTTCATCCGCCCGGAGCATTTCGACGCCATCGGCAAGCTGATGCTTATTATCTCCATGGGTTGGGCTTACTTCTTCTTCAATGACTACATGGTGCAGTGGTATGGCGGCGACAAATGGACGGAAGCGCTGCTCCACTGGCACGAAGCCGGTCCGATGGGTTGGATGTGGTTCCTGATGTTGATCGTCAATGTCGCCATCCCGTGGCTGGTTTTGTGGAACAAAAGATGGCGCTCCAATCCCTGGATTGTCTTTGTGGTTGGACTGTTGATCAACGTCGGCATGTACCTCGAACGTTACATTATTATCCCCATTTCGCTGACCATCAACCGCATGCCTTTCACCTGGCGGATGTACGAGCCCGGGATCGAAATCCCCCTGAGCATCGGTACATTGGCCTTCTTTATCTTACTCTACATGATCGCTTCCAAGCTGATCCCACTCGTCCCTGTTTGGGAAGTGCAGGAAGGCCAGATGGCGCACTCCATGAAGAAATTCGGACGCGAGACCGTTGTGACGGTCAGCGAACTGGAATAGGAGCTGGACGATGGCTGATACCGTATCCCTGTTAGCGGTCTTCCCGGACCTTGAACCGGCTGCCGATGCGATTGACAAATTGCGCAGCCTGGGCCTTGCTCACGACCAGATGAACGTGATTTCCGGAATTCCCGTGACGGAAGCCATGTTGGGCCGTCCGAGCCAGTGGACCAATGTACCTCGCCTGGCATTGGGCGGCGCCATTGGTGGTTTTCTGGTCGGATTATTCCTCGTTTTCACACCCTTGTTATATTTTGTCCCTGTGGGAGGGCAGCCTATCATTCCCGGTCCGCCCTCTGTAGTTCTACTGTTCGAATTGACCATGCTTGGCTTGCTGATATCCACTTTCCTGGGCGTTTTTCTGGATAGCACCTTCCCGTCTTACCGGCCCATGCAATATGTGCCGGAGATCAGCGATGGTAAGATCGCGGTCTTCTTCAATTGTCCGGAGGATGAACGGGAAAGGTATACCCAGGCGATGACCGACTCAGGTGCGGAAACGGTCAAAGAAGCGGAGGCGCAGCAGTTATGAAACTATTCCAACAGCTCGTCGTAGTTTTCTTCGTTGTCTTCGTGCTCTTCGGTGGATTGATGATGTTCTCTATGGACATCATCAAGATAGACTGGGTTACTATGATGGAAATCCAGCCATCTTTTGATGCACAGGAGGATCCGCTACCTGTCCCTGCACGTTCGATCCCGGTGGAAGGTCCGGTATCCATACCAAATATGGGCGCGCCTGTCAATCCGGTACCTGCGGATGATGTTTCGATCCAGCGTGCGGCAAATTTGTATACCATCAACTGTGCCATGTGTCATGGGACTACGGGGGAAGGCAATGGCCAGATTGCTGCTTTGCTTGCCAATAGACCCACAAATCTCACCTTAGATGTTACACAGAACAAAAGCGATGGCGCCCTGTTCCTGACCCTGACCAACGGCGTGCCTGGGCGCATGCCTCCCATGATCGAAAACCTGACCGTGCGTGACCGTTGGGATATGGTCAATTACATTCGCACGTTAGAACCCTCGCAATAGCGGAGGAGCAACTCAAAATGGATGATTTTCGCAAGTTGATGTATGGGGTACTGGTCGCATTTGTAGCTGTGCTTGTGGTGTGGGTGAGCTTTGTATATATTTCTGCGTGCGGTTTCACATTCACTTGCCGCCGCGGTCAACCCGCGGTTGTAGCCACCTCCATCCCGACCCTGGCAGCAGCAACGCTCCCGGCGCCTGACTTTTCGGTTCAAACCATTAAACTGAATCAATGCCGCATTGCTGCCGTAAACTTGATCGGCGCCTGGGTTTCTGCAGGCTATCCTGAGAGCGATGTGTTTACCTTCACCGATATAGACGGCCAAAACTGTGAGGCTACATTCTCGGAGGATGTGCACCCTGTGTTCACGGAATCAAACTTATGGTATCCGGGTTCACTGTCTTGTTCGTCCTGTCACAACCCGGACATGGCGGTTTCCTCTTCTCAAATGGACTTAAGCTCGCATGAGGGCATCCTGGCCGGTTCACGCCGAACTTCGCCGGACGCACAGGGGACTGACATACTTGGCGGCGGTGATTGGGAATCTTCTCTTTTGTATGATGTGCTTTACGTACGAAAGTTCATGCCCTTGGGGCGGCCACCCGATGTGCCTGCCGAAGGTCCGGTTGTGTTCGCCGGTACAGCCATCGAGGAAGGCTCACAATAGTCCAGCGTAAGAGACGAAAACCGAATCCCCTGCATATGCAGGGGATTTTTCACGAAAGTACAAGCCAATAAATCAGAGAATCGCATTAGGTGAATGAAAATATCCTTCATGCGAAGGACGGTCTCAGGTGGAGAGGGCGGGATTCGTATCATCCCCTGATGGGGAAACCCGCGAACATTAGAGTGGCCGCATATTCGGGAATCGAAAACGCCTCCGTGTGCGGAGGCGCTTCAGGCGGAGAGGGCGGGATTCGTATCATCCCCTGATGGGGAAACCCGCGAACATTAGAGTGGCCGCATATTCGGGAATCGAAAACGCCTCCGTGTGCGGAGGCGCTTCAGGCGGAGAGGGCGGGATTCGTATCATCCCCTGATGGGGAAACCCGCGAACGTTAGAGTGGCCGCATATTCGGGAATCGAAAACGCCTCCGTGTGCGGAGGCGCTTCAGGCGGAGAGGGCGGGATTCGAACCCGCGAACCCTTACGGGTTACACGCGCTCCAGGCGTGCGCGCTAAACCAGACTACGCGACCTCTCCAGTTCTACCCGTTGGGTAGCGGCGCGAATTATACCGTATTTTTAGTGGCTGGTCACTGGCTTTTGATGTGCTGGAATTACTTTTTCTTGCCAGGCTTCTTCATTGGCGGTAACTCACGCGGTTCCAGCAATCCCCATCTCCCTGCTGCCATATACAGGATTTCGAGGATCAAATCTTCGTAACGGATTCCCTCCGATTCGGCCTGGATGCACAGGTCGCTGTAACCGGGTGTGAGGCCAGGCAGGGGGTTGATCTCGATCAGGCGCGGGTTGCCGTCAGCATCCAGCCGAAAATCCACGCGCGAAACGTCAGTGGCAAAGAGCAGGAGGTGTCCGCGCAGTGCGAAGTGATGCAGTTTCTTGGCCAGTTCAGGCTCCACCTCCGCCGGGCAGATGTATTCCGGCGCACCTTCTTCTCCTAACTGCTGGGCTTTGGCGGCATGGCTGTAAATACCGGGCGTAGCAGTTTTTTCTGTCTTCAGTTCCAGGATAGGCAGGCGATGGAAGCCGTCGGCATCGTACCATTCGGGATGGCGGCTGAAGCGTTTAACGTCCGGGCGGCCCAGCTGGCCAACCGTAAATTCCCGACCGGGCAGAAATGTTTCGACCAGGGCCGGTTGTTGGTATGCATTGATCACATATTTAGCCCGCTCGCGCAACTCGGTTTCATTCTGGACGCGCGCGTGCATATCCACGCCCATGCCTGTCCCTTCACGGGCGGGTTTTACGAATAAAGGATATTTCAACTCCGGGCGGACCAGCTCATCGCCGCTAGTGAATTCCTGAAAGGGAGCAACGGGCAGGTTCCGGTCGCGCCAGATGCGCTTTGTCAGTGTCTTATCGAGGGCGATGGCATTGGTCAGCACCCGGGAGCCCGTATATGGGATCCTCAGCATTTCCAGGAGAGCCGGTACTTGCGCCTCGCGGGCATCGCCGCCCAGTCCTTCGGCGATGTTGAAGCAGATATCCGGTTTGTATTCTTTCAGGGCATAAGGCAGGTTTTCATCAGCCAGGATGAACGTGGTCTCGTGACCGTCCGTTTCAATTGCGTTCTGAATGGATTGGACTGTTTCGACATGGTCATAATCTGCAAACGCGTCCGGAGGGACACCCTCCGGTTTGGGCTTGCTCTCGTCTTTGATATTAGCCAGAACCGCTACCCGCCAGTAGCGCTTCATGCGCGGACTGGGAGGCTTGTCACCGCCATTTTTGGGTGTACTCGTTTCAGACATTTTTCAATCTTTTCTCCAATCGGTGTAATATACGTCATAATATCAATGAGCACAAGGGAAATCCGGAGCGTAACGATTGTAACTGGACAATATACTTTCTTTCAGGTATTATTACGCTCACCTGTGACCAAGTTCACATGCACACATGATTAGTTCTGGAAGCAACCTGCGGGTCATGCTCCCAAGGTGTGCCCGGATATGAAGAATCCGGGCAGTTGTGTGTAAATAGATGAATACTGTAGCGGTCTGCTACTGAAAATCATTTCACCACAGCGGAGTGGAGGCGAAATGTCAGATCTGATCAATCAAATTACAAGCGATTTTCAAAAGCAAATAGAAGAGTTTCAACCAGAAATTGGTATCAGTGATATCGGCACCGTTCTGGAAGCGGGTGATGGCATCGCCCGTGTGAAAGGCCTGGCAAACGTGCGTTCTCAGGAATTGGTGCAGTTTGCCAACGGTGTGATGGGCACGGCCTTCAACCTGGAGAAGAACAGCGTCGGCGTGATCATTATGGGCGATTACACCGAAATTACCGAAGGTATGATTGTTCGCGCTACGGGGCGCATTGCTTCCGTTCCCGTTGGCGATGGCCTGATTGGTCGGGTCGTCAACGCCTTGGGTGAGCCGATTGATGGCAAAGGCGCGATCGTGTCCAGCGGCTATCGTCCGGTTGAGCGTATTGCGCCGGGTGTCGTGTTACGCCAGGACGTAGACACCCCTGTCCAAACCGGAATCAAAGCGATTGACTCGATGATCCCAATCGGACGTGGCCAGCGCGAGCTCATCATCGGCGACCGCCAAACCGGTAAGACCGCGATTGCGATCGATACCATCATCAACCAGAAGGGCAAGGACCTGGTCTGTATATACGTAGCGATTGGTCAGAAGAAAGCGGCCGTAGCGCGTACAGTTGGTATCCTTGAGCGTCACGGCGCGATGGAACATACCATCTTCGTAGTGGCTTCCGCCGATGAATCGGCCGCTCTTCAATATATTGCCCCTTACGCTGGCGCTGCCATTGGCGAAGAATTCATGGAAACCGGCCGCGATGCGCTGGTTATTTATGACGATCTTTCCAAGCATGCCTGGGCATACCGGCAGGTTTCCCTGTTGTTGCGCCGCCCGCCGGGACGAGAAGCCTATCCCGGCGATGTGTTCTATCTGCATTCGCGCTTGCTGGAACGTGCTGCCCGCCTGGCAAATTCCTATGTTATTGTTAGGTCGGATTTTGAAGGCGAAGCATCACCTTCCGATAGCGTGAATGATACAGTCTATACCGGTCCCGTTTCTAAAGACCAGGCTAATGAAGCTCTTAAAGAAATGAGCGATTCGGGCAACTATAAGGTTGCCAAGGTAAAAGGCACGGGTGGTTCTCTTACTGCTCTGCCTATCATCGAAACCCTGCTTGGCGATGTTTCTGCTTATATTCCAACCAACGTAATTTCCATCACCGATGGTCAGATTTATCTGGAAAGCAACCTGTTCAACGCCGGTATTCGTCCGGCAGTAAACGTTGGTATCTCGGTCTCCCGTGTGGGCGGCGATGCCCAGACCAAAGCCATGAAACAGGTGGCAGGACGCCTGCGCCTCGACATGGCAGCTTATCGCGAACTGGCGGCCTTTGCCTTGATGGCCTCGGACCTCGATAAGTCAACCCGCTCCCAATTAGAGCGCGGCCAGCGCATACAGGAAATTCTCAAACAACCCCAATATCAACCGATGGACCTGGAAGACCAGGTCATGGTGATTCTGGCTGCTACGAGTGGCTATGCTGACACTGTCCCGGTTGATAAGATGTTCCAGTGGCAGGCAGACCTGTTACGCTTCATGGCTTCCTCGCAGCCCGAAATTGGCAAAGAAATCGCAGAAAAGAAGGCTCTCTCCGACGACCTGCGCGCACGCATGGCAACTGCATTCGAGACCTTCTCAAGCACCTGGCAGGCGTAACAAATGGCTTCCACACGAGAAATGCGGCTGCGGATCCGCAGCGTAAAGAACATTTCGCAGGTGACTCGCGCCCTTGAAGCGGTCAGCGCCAGCAAGGTGCGACGGGCGGTCAAGGCTGTGATGGATACCCGCCCATACGCCACCAAAGCATGGCAGGTGCTGACCCACGTCGCAGCTCAACCTGGACGAAGCCAGCTGCATCCGTTATTGACAGAGCGCACGGACATCAAGAATGCCCTCGCGGTGGTCATCACCGGTGACCGCGGCCTGGCCGGCGCATACAATAGCAATGTCATCCGCTTCATCGCCCAGAGTTTTGATAATTACAGGGTTCCGGTCAAGTATATTGCGATCGGCCGTAAGGGGCGCGACCTGCTCTTTCGCCGCCGAAAGCAGGTGATTGCAGATTTCAGCAACCTGCCGCCTGCGCCATCCTTTGCCGATGTTTCGGCGATCGGTCGTTTGGCGGTAGACTCGTTCCTGGACGGCGAAGTGGACGAAGTATTCCTGGTTTATACCAATTTTTACACGATAGCGCGTCAGACGGTAGAGCTGCAGAAACTCCTGCCGCTGGAATTGGAAACCGAGCACGAACACGTCGTGGTTGATCAGACGCGCAAAACCCATGCCGCGTACATTTATGAACCTGATGAACGCGAGATTTTGGATGAAATCATCCCACGCTTTACGGCATTGCAGGTTTACCAGGCGATTTTAGAGTCACTTGCCAGCGAACATGCTGCCCGGATGGTCGCGATGCGTAACGCGACCGATAATGCGCGCGAACTGGTCGGTGCGCTGCAACTGGCATACAACAAGGTGCGCCAGCAGGCGATCACCAACGATATCCTAGACATAGTGGGCGGCGCTGAAGCGCTGGCTCAGTAATATTGATTATTGGAGGCACACTCATGGCAGAGGCAAACGGCCGTGTCGTACAAATCCTTGGTGGTGTTGTGGATGTAGAATTCCCTGAAGGGGAAGTTCCCGATCTTTTCGAGGCGATCGAAATCGAACGCGCGGATCAAGAACCGCTGGTCCTTGAGGTCCAGAAACACATGGGTGATAACTGGGTCCGCACGGTATCAATG
Organism: Anaerolineales bacterium; assembly: GCA_011389535.1. Classification (GTDB taxonomy): domain Bacteria; phylum Chloroflexota; class Anaerolineae; order Anaerolineales; family Villigracilaceae; genus JAABUE01. Next base: position 16,486 of record JAABUE010000001.1, on the reverse strand, counting down.
GATTCCACCGACGGCCTCCAGCGTGGTGTCCCGGCGAAAGCAACGGGAGCACCCATTATGGTCCCGGTTGGTGAAGCAACCCTGGGTCGAATTTTCAATGTATTAGGCCACCCGATTGATAAGAAAGGGGAAGTCAACGCAGACTCCCATTATCCCATCCACCGCCTTGCGCCCCCGTTCTCCGAACAGTCCACAAACGTAGAAGTGTTCGAGACCGGTATCAAGGTTATCGATCTGATCGCACCCTTCACCAAGGGGGGTAAGACTGGCATTTTTGGAGGCGCAGGCACCGGCAAGACCGTGATTATCATGGAGCTTATCCGCTCTGTGGCGACTGAGCATGAAGGCAACTCGGTCTTCGCAGGCGTGGGCGAGCGTACCCGCGAAGGCACGCAGCTCTACCGCGAAATGCTCGAATCTGGCGTGATGAAAGACACCGTCATGGTATACGGGCAGATGAACGAGCCACCGGGGGTTCGTCTGCGCGTGGCGCTTTCGGCGCTCTCCATGGCCGAATACTTCCGTGACCAGGGCCGGGATGTGCTGCTCTTCATCGATAACATCTTCCGCTTCTCCATGTCTGGTTCGGAAGTCTCGGCGTTGCTCGGGCGTATGCCCTCTGCGGTGGGCTACCAGCCGACACTGGCCACAGAAATGGGCGAGCTGCAGGAGCGGATTACATCCACCCGCACCGGCTCGATCACCTCGATGCAGGCCATCTACGTGCCGGCAGATGATTACTCCGATCCTGCTCCGGTGGCGACCTTTACCCATCTGGATGCAACCATCGCGCTCGAACGTTCCATCGTGGAAAAGGGAATTTATCCCGCTGTGGACCCGCTCACTTCGACCTCCCGGATTCTTGATCCCAATATCGTGGGCGAAGAACATTACCTGGTCGCCCGCGAAGTCCAGCGCATGCTCCAACGCTACAAAGACTTGCAGGACATCATTGCCATCCTTGGTATTGACGAACTTTCTGAAGATGACAAGCTGGTTGTGGCACGCGCCCGTAAGATCGAACGTTTCTTCTCCCAGCCGTTCTACGTAGCTGAACGTTTTACCAATATCCCTGGCCGCTATGTGCCACTGGCAGATACGGTTCGCGGTTTCCGCGAAATCCTGGACGGCAAGTGTGATGACCTGCCCGAGCAGGCCTTCATGATGGCTGGTACAATCGAAGACGTTCGCGAAAAGGCTGCGCAATTAGGATCGCAAGGATAGATCATGCCAATCCGCTGTGAAATAGTCTCTCAGGATCGTATGGTTTTTGAGGGCGATGTAGATATCGTTACCCTGCCTGGTTCGGCAGGTGAGATGGGAATCTTGCCACACCATGCCCCACTATTAACAACCCTTAAGTATGGTGTGATCAAGGTACGTACAAAGGATAAAGAGGAAATTTTTACCGTAGCTGGCGGCGTGGCCGAAATCCAGCCGGATATCGTGACAGTCCTCGCTGATGCGGCTGAAAATATCAGAGAAATCGATCTAGACCGGGCTGAAACTGCTCGGAAGCGTGCTAGAGAAATATTGGAAAAAGGTGTTCCCGCAGATACAGACACTTATCTTGCCGTGGAAGCTGCTTTACGCCGGTCCAACCTACGCTTGGACGCTGTTCGCCGCTATCGCAAGGTCTCATCCCGCCCATACGAAGAGAAGAAATAAGGGCCCGTGGCAGTTTTTTCTAAAGACCTGGGTATAGACCTGGGTACCATGTACACCCGCCTGGCCGACAGCACACAGGTGTTGCTCGAGGAGCCTACCATTGTTGCTATCGAGGTCGAGGAGCAAAAAATGGTAGCCGTGGGCCAGGAAGCGCGTGACATGTATGGACGCGTGCCTGAGAGTATTGAAGTTGCACGTCCCCTTAAAAATGGTGTTATTGCCGATTACGAAATCACCGAAACCCTTTTAGCTTATCTTTTACGCCGTGTAAGCGGTTCGATGCGTATTTTCCGTCCGCGCGTGATGATCTCTGTGCCCTATGGGGTTACCAGCGTGGAGCGTCGCGCAGTTTTCGAGGCCGTAATGGAGGCGGGCGCTCGCGAGGCTTATCTGATCCAGCAATCGCTGGCAGCTGCGCTCGGCATTGACCTGCCAATCGGCTCGCCTTCGGGAAACATGGTCATATGTTTGGGCGCCGGTGCGACCGAGGCAGCTGTCATGGCCATGTACGGGATCGTATCCGCGGAAACGTTACGTGGAGGTGGTCTTGACCTGGACGATGCCATTGTCACCTATGTCCGGCGCAAGTACGGGGTGATCATCGGCCAGGTGACCGCTGAGCAGCTCAAAATCCGGATTGGGGCGGCTGTCCCACAGGATATGGAACAGAGCATGGAAGTCCAGGGGCAGGACCAGGTCACGGGCCTGCCTCGTCCGGTCACGTTGACAACCGGCGAAATTGTCGAAGCCCTGCAGGAGCCGCTCAAGAACATCATCGAGACCGGCCGCCGCGTTCTCGAAAAGACGCCCCCTGAACTGGTGGCAGATATCATCGACCGCGGTGTAGCCTTGTGCGGCGGCGGCGCGCTTCTACGCGGAATCGATAAGTTGCTGACGAAATCGTTGGGCATCCCCGCCTATCTGGTCGACAACCCACTGACCTGCGTGGTGGAGGGTACTGTGCGAGGCCTGAGCATGTACAACCTGTTGCGCCGCAACTTGCCAAGAGTTTGAAATAGTTACCTCGAAAATGAAACGGCTTCCGTTTATGGAAGCCGTTTTTGATTTGGGGATTAGATATCTATCCCTCGAAAGGGTGATTAGACTAAAAATTCTATAAAAAGGGTTGCAATAGTCAAAATTATCGAGTATCATATGCACATGTTTTTAGATGAATTTGATGAGATTTGTAAAGAATTTCTCACATATCGGGTACTTGGGCATTTTGAAATCTAAAAGCAAACCGTACAAAAGAGGCATTTCTATTGTCGTCATGATAATCTGACTTAAAGGTACTCATCGGGTGAATGAGTTGCATAGAATAGGGATTTAATCAACTCTTCTTACACTCAACAGGCTGATCTTGCAAAAAATTTTTTGGTGAGGTAATCGTTATGAAAGAAGACCGGATCCAACAGGTACTGGAAATTGAAAATCAAGCACGCGAGATACACGAGGCCGCAGTACGTGAGGCGGAGCAATTAATCAAGCAAGCCGACCAGGAAGCCCAAGATCTGATTGAAAAAGCGAACAATGAGGCGCAGGAAGAAGCCCGCCGGTTGATAGCGAATGCCCAGGCCAAAGAAGAAATCGAACGCATCCTGGCTGAAGCTGAAGACAAAGTAAAACATTCCAAAGATCTGGCAAAAGGGAATCTCGACGGGGCAGTTGGCTACGTTCTCGACCGAGTAGCGGGAAGGGAATAGAAGCGCATGCTGACAGGCGGGGCTTCCGGGTATGCAGCCATTCACTCGCGTGTGCGAGTCATGTATTCCACCTTGTTGAGCCCCCAAAAATTAGCCGATCTGGCTAACGCACCGGACTTATCCGGTCTGGTCGGGTTACTCAAGGATACTCCCTACGGTCCCTATCTGGAGGGATTGGAAGATAAGGACCTCACTTCCAAGCAGGTCATGCACCAACTTCAGAAACGACTTGCCGATGTTTATATAACGCTTATCCATACGGCTCCCGCGCATACCCGTTCATTGCTCACCGAGCTATTCCGCCACTTTGAAATAGACAACTTAAAAGCGATCTTGCGTGCTATCGTAATAAACTCATCCTGGGAGCAGGTAAGAGAAATCCTTTTTCCCCTTGGTTCATTAGCCAAACTTCCAGCTGAGAAAATGTTGGAGGCGGGAACGATAGAGGCCGCGGTAGCGCAGTTAATCAATACCCCTTATTACGACACACTATCCCACGCTGTGAAGCGCTATACCGAGGAGCGGAGTCTCTTTCCATTGGAAGTCGCGTTGGACCTTGACTATTGGCGCACCCTGTGGATCAATGCTAACCGGCTGCCCGGGCAAGATCGAACCCAGGCATTGCGCATAGTGGGCCCGCTGGTAGATATGAACAACCTGATGTGGGCGATGCGTTACCGGGTGTACCACCATCTATCTGAAGAAGAAATAATCAACTATACATTACCCTTTGGGTATCGCGTTCGCGATGAAGATATCCGGGCGATTGCCGCCGGTGCTGACATGGCCCGGATCGTAATGCGCGTTTATCCGGGGTTGATGAACGTCGACAACTTGCTGCAGGATCCGGAGCGTGGGTTGCCGAAGTTGGAGTTGCAATTGCAACGCCGTCTCAAGCAGCAATTAAATGCAGTATTTACCGGTTATCCGTTCCATATCGGCCTGCCATTGGCTTTTGTGATTTTAAACGAACTTGAACTTCAAGACTTAACCGTGCTGATCGAAGCCAAAGCCTCTGGTAAGTCGCCTGCAGAGTTTATGCATTATCTGCTCATGAGTACAAACGTGGAAGAGATTGCTGCATCCTAGCTGAATAGATATTTATGTCTTGAATTTATTTGTGTCGGAGGTGTTATGTTCTTTCCAGAAGCAATGACCGAGTTGGAATTGATTATCCCGGAGAAGGATCTACTTCCTGTTACGAAGGTTTTAGCTGGGCGGGGTGTCTTCCATCAAGTGGATGCCAGCTACCTGAGTTCAGACGAGGCTTCCAAGTCCCTCGGCACGTGGAAAGAACAAGCCGCTGCTTATTCAGCTTTAGAGCGTCAAATTCTGTTCACCATGCAGGCATTAGCAGTGGATGAAGGTCCACCTTTGTCTATCGACGAAGAAACAATGGTCGAGTTGGGGACAGTTCGACCGCTGGTAGATCAAATCGAGCGGGATGTTAAAAATTCAAACGACCAACTTATTGAAAACCAGAACAAACTCGAGAAACTGCGCAGTCACATCCTCCAACTTGAGCCGATCGCTGAAGTCGATCTTGATATCAGCTTATTGCGCAACCAGCAGTACATTTACTCCACTTTGGGGACGATGCCGGCTGTCAACCTGGAACGGCTGGAAACAAGCCTGGCGAGGATCCCGTATGTATTAATGACCCTGCGAAAGGAGCGGGAGGATGCGGTGGTCTGGTTGACGGGAGCCCGATTTAACGCCGATATTCTGGATCGGGCAGCGCGCAGCGCTTATTTGAACCCCCTGGAATTATCCGATACTCATGAGGGCACACCTGCGGAGATCATCAAGTCGCTTCGACAAGAGATAGAAAACACCCAAAAAGAAATTGAAAACCAAAAATCAGCCATTGTTCAATTGCATGATACCTATGAAAAGCAACTCCAAACATTGCTCTGGCAGGTCCGGGCAAGCAAGCTGCTTGCGGATGCTATGGCTCGTTTTGGCAAACTTAACTATACCTATTTGATCGTTGGCTGGGTGCCCACCTCAAAGCTGGAAGCCTTGACGCAGCAATTGAAACAGATTTCCGGGAATATCGTTATCGAAGCAACCCCCTCACTGCAAAGAGGCTCAATGACCCACAACGTGCCGGTGGCTTTGGAAAATACCGGGATGTTTGGCGCCTTCCAAACCCTGGTGACAACCTATGCAAGACCCCGCTATGAGGAAATCGATCCAACTGTTCTAATGACTATAACCTTTCCATTGCTTTTCGGCGCGATGTTCGGCGACGTGGGGCACGGACTGTTGTTAGTGTTGCTGGGTTGGCTCCTGAGCAGCAAGAGGGTCGAGGCATTGAAAGGTATGTCTGCCCTGGGATCAATCGTCCTTGCCTGTGGCGCAGTAGCGATGATATTTGGTTTCTTGTACGGTAGTTTATTTGGGTCCGAATCATTTTTCCATGATCTGTTTGGTTTTGGCGCGTTGTGGATAGAGCCATTGCACGAGATCAACCAGATCCTGGCAGTCTCTATCGGCGCTGGGGTTGTGATCCTCAGCCTGGGGTTCTTGTTGAACATCTATAACGCCTGGCGGGCGCGTGAATGGGGTCGGTTGCTTTTTGATCACCACGGTGTTGCCGGGTTGCTGCTCTACTGGTCGCTTCTTGGAATTGGGGCTTCGGCGCTGTTGCCGGCTTTTCCGGTTCCCATGCTGGTTTTCGTTATATTGGCGGTTGTAGCGGCCCTGATGGTGATGTTCTCCGAAGTGTTCAAGCACTTGCTCGAAGGACATCGACCGCTCGTTGAAGATGGCATTTTTACCTATCTGATCCAGGCCGGCGTGGAACTGTTCGAAACATTGATCAGTTCCCTGAGCAACAGTGTCTCTTACGTCCGTGTGGGCGCCTTTGCGGTAGCGCATGGGGGGTTGAGTTCCGTGATTTTTATCCTCGCTGAACTTATGGGCGGAGGCGAGGGTATCTTCAGCGTGATCATCTATTGGCTGATCGTTGTGGTAGGAAACTTATTCATCGTTGGTTTTGAGGGATTGATCGTTGGTATTCAGACCATGCGTCTCGAATATTACGAATTCTTCAGCAAATTCTTCGAGGGAGGTGGAATGTCATATGAGCCATTGACTCCACTGGCAACTGCTAGAAGCGAAAAAAGCTAAAGCTCTGGCTCGGAGAGCAAGAATTTGAACCGAGCCGAAAAGAACTTAAAATTTTCAAGAATAAATAGGAGAGAAAAGATGATGAAAATTGTTATTGCGATCCTGGCAAGTGCAATTCCTTTAGCGCCAATTGTGTTCTATTATTTTTATCGGCGCTGGGATAACCCTGGTCGTGCCGCGCAAAGGTTGTTGCTGGGTTTTAAAGGCTTCAATGTTTTGGTTGGATTGATGGCGCTTGCAATCGCAGTTGTCTGGTTCGCATCGCCCTCGTCAGCGGGCGCTGCCGGGTTGGCTGCTCAGGAAGGGGCTGTTGACCAGTATGCTACGCTGGCGGCTGGCCTTGCCGTAGGATTGGGTTCCATCGGCGCTGGTATTGCTGTAAGCAGCACCGGTGCGGCCGCTGTAGGCGCTATCGCCGAGAAACCCGAAGCGTTTGGCCGCGCGCTCATCTTTGTTGGCCTTGCAGAAGGTATCGCCATCTACGGACTTATTATTGCTATCCTGGTCTTAAACCGGTAGGGATCTGATGAAAATTCTGGTCATTGGTAGTCACGAAGCGGTATTGGGATTTTCGTTGGTCGGAGTCCACGGAATGGCTGTTTCAACAGCCAGCGAAGCGGACCAGGCCCTGGATGAAGCCCTTTCCACTAGCGATACCGGCATTATCCTGGTGACCGAAGATGTAGCGGAGTTGATCGCGGCTAGAATGGAACACCTTAAGCTGCGTAGCACGGTGCCGCTTGTGGTCGAAATCCCCGGCCCGGAGGGCGTAAGGCCAGACCGCCCGTCCCTCAATGAAATGGTGCTAAGCGCGATTGGCGTAAGGCTGTGAGATTATCCAACGGCTATGAATATAATGTAGATTGGAAAGCATATATATGGTATCGATAGATGAAAACATCAAGGTACTTTCCCGGGCAGTCTTAAGCGATGTTCAAGGCGATGCAGAGCAGATCCTCGCCGAGGCGAAGACAAAGGCCGAGCAGATCAAGCAACGCGCTCAGGAACAGGCGGAAGCCGAACGAGCCAAAATCCTGGAACAGGCCTCCGTGGAAGCCGAGCGCGTTCGCAGCCAGGTGATCGCCACAAACCAGCTGAAATCACGGACGATGCTCCTGGAGCAGAGGGAAATGTTGTTGGAGGAAGTATTTGGGACTGCCAAACAACGGCTACCATCCGTGCTGCGCGGCTCTGGCTACGAGCAAACTGCGCAACGCCTTTTTAGGGAAACCATCCTGCAATTAGGCGGCAGCGCTGCCATCGTTCGCGCCGATGAAGAAACTCTGAAATCTCTGACAACCAGCCTTCTCGAGGATATGGCAAAGGAAACCGGTATGCAGATCCGGCTGGGAAACCCCTTGGAGAAAGGGCACGGTGTGGTCGCTGAAACGGAAGACGGCCATCGCCAATATGACAACACCCTCGAAACGCGTCTCAAGCGAATGCAGGATTCCCTGCGTGGTTCGGTATATCGCATATTGATGGGAGAAACCTTATGAGCGAGCAAGTCGGAACTGTCACCTGGATTAACGGGCCGGTTGTCCGCGCCGAGGGCTCGCGGTACGTCAGCATGATGGACCTGGTGGAGGTGGGTGAGGACCAGCTGGTGGGCGAGGTGATCGGCTTGAACGGCAACGTCATCACCATCCAGGTGTATGAAGAGACTTCAGGGATGCACCCCGGCGCGCCTGTCTATGATACCGGGCTGCCGCTTTCAGTGGAACTGGCGCCTGGACTGCTGCGCAGTATTTTCGACGGCGTGCAGCGGCCCCTGCCTGTAATCGAGGCCCTCAGCGGATCGTTTATTGGGCGCGGGATCCACGTGGATTCCCTTAACCGGGAAGACCGCTGGGATTTCACCCCCAAACTTCAGGTGGGTGACAAAGTGAGCGGCGGCACGATCATTGGCACTGTCCCTGAGACCGAAGCCCTGGAACACCGTGTGATGGTTCCCCCCGATGTGCAGGGCACTTTGACCTGGATCGCACCGGCGAAACAGTACACGATTGACGAGCCAATTGCCCGGGTTGAAACTGAATCCGGTGAAAAAGAGCTGACCATGCTTCAGCGATGGCCGGTTCGCAGGGCGCGTCCTTACCAGATGCGCCGGTCCATGACCGAGCCATTGATCACCGGTCAACGCGTGCTGGATACGTTCTTCCCGCTGGCGAAGGGCGGGACCGCTGCCATTCCGGGGGCGTTCGGGTCTGGCAAGACGGTCACCCAGCACAGTATCGCCAAATGGGCGGACGCGCAGGTGATCGTATACATCGGCTGCGGGGAGCGTGGCAATGAGATGACGGAGGTGCTGCAAGAGTTCCCGCACTTGGTCGACCCGCGCACCGACCGTCCGTTGATGGAGCGCACGGTCCTGATCGCCAATACCTCCAATATGCCCGTTGCGGCCCGAGAGGCCAGCATCTACACGGGCATCACGATCGCCGAATATTACCGCGATATGGGCTACCACGTGGCCCTGATGGCCGACTCGACCTCCCGCTGGGCGGAAGCTCTGCGCGAGATTTCTGGCCGTCTCGAAGAGTTACCGGCAGAAGAGGGTTATCCGGCCTACTTGGCCGACCGACTGGCTGAATTCTACGAACGAGCTGGTCACGTCGAAACGCTGAACGGCCAGGCCGGCTCGATCAGCGTGGTGGGAGCGGTTTCGCCTCCCGGCGGCGATTTCTCGGAGCCGGTCACGCAGCATACCAAACGCTTCATCCGTTGCTTCTGGGCGCTGGACAAGTCCCTGGCTTCGGCTCGCCATTATCCGTCTATCAACTGGCTGGACAGCTACAGCGAATATATCGAAGGCGTTGCCAGCTGGTGGCGCGATGAGGTCGGCCAGGACTGGCATGCTATGCGCGCCTATGCGATGGAGCTCCTGAGCGAAGAAAGCCGCCTCCAACAGATCGTCAAATTGGTCGGCTCCGATACGCTGCCCGACGAGCAGCGCCTGATCCTGGAAACAGCCCGTCTGTTGCGGGAAGGGTTCCTGCAGCAGAACTCCTTCGACCCGGTGGATGCGTATTCTCCCGTGGAGAAGCAGATCCGCATGCTGGGCTTGATCTTGAATTTCCACCGGCACGCGCAGCGGATCATCAAACAAGGGGCGCTGATCTCTGCGATCCATGACCTGCCGGTGGTGAACACCATGATTCGTATGAAAACCCTGGTGGGGAACGATGAGCTGGAAAAATTCGATGAAATCCAGAAGGAAATCGACCAGCAATTGGAACAATTAGAAGCGGAGTATGTATGAGTGCATCCGATTTAGGCGTAAATGAAGTCCTCGGTGTAAGCCGCATCGAAGGCCCGCTGGTCTTCGTAGAGGGGATCGGGAGCGTGGGTTACGATGAGGTGGTAGAGATTATCGACGCGCGCGGGCGTATGCGCTATGGACGTGTGCTCGAAGTTGGTGAAGGCCTGGCCGTTATTGAAGTGTTTGCCGGGACATCCGGTCTTTCGATCGATGGAACCCGCATCCAGTTCACGGGCCAGCCTTATCACATCCCGGTCGCGGAGGAGATGTTGGGCCGTATCTTCGACGGGCTGGGGCGCCCGATCGATGGCGGCCCGGAGCCTCTTGCTGAGCGTTACGCCGATATCAACGGGTCGCCGATCAATCCGACAGCCCGCGTATATCCGGTCGACTACATTCAGACGGGTATCTCGACCATCGATGGGATGAACACCCTCTTGCGCGGCCAGAAGCTGCCGATCTTTTCAGCAGCCGGACTGCCGCACGACCAGCTGGCGGCCCAGATAGTACGCCAGGTAGCGCTGGGCGTCCCGGTCGGCCAACCGCCGGCGAAAGAACAGCAGTTCTCGATCGTATTCGCAGCGATGGGCGTCAAGAACGATGTTGCGGCTTACTTCCGCGAGTCCTTTACGGAAAGCGGCGCCCTCACCCGCGTGACCATGTTCCTCAACCTGGCGGACGACCCGCCGGTCGAGCGCCTGGTCACTCCACGCGCGGCCCTCACTCTGGCCGAATTTCTTGCCTTTGAGAAAGGCATGCACGTGCTGGTCATCATGACCGACATGACCAACTATTGCGAAGCGCTGCGCGAGATTTCGAACATCCGCGGCGAGGTGCCCAGCCGTAAAGGGTATCCTGGCTATCTCTACAGCGACCTGGCCGCGTTGTACGAGCGCACCGGCCGGATCAAGTCCAGCGAAGGGTCAATCACCCAGCTCCCGATCCTGACCATGCCGAACGACGATATCACCCACCCGGTCCCAGACCTGACGGGCTATATCACGGAAGGCCAGATTACGCTTAGCCGCGACCTGGACCACCAGGGTATTTACCCGCCGGTAGCCGTGCTCCCCAGCCTGTCGCGCCTGGCGAAAGACGGGATTGGTGAAGGAAAGACTCGCGCCGACCATAGTCACTGGGCTTCACAGCTCTTCGCAGCGTATGCTCACGTCCAGGATGTCCGCGCGTTGGCCTCGGTTATCGGCGAAGAGGAGCTTTCAGAGGTAGACCAGCAATACGTGAGATTTGGAAAGGCATTTGAACAGGAAGTCGTGAACCAGGGTCTCACCGAAAACCGCAGCATCGAGGCCACTTTGAACATTGGTTGGCGTCTGCTGTCTATGCTGCCGCAGGAAGAACTCACCCGCGTTTCCCAGAGTGAGCTCGATGAGTATTATAAGGGGAGCGCATGACTGCGATTAACATTCCACCGACTCGTAGCAACCTGCTGCGCATGAAGCAGGAGCTGCGCTTCGCCCGAGAAGGCTACGAGATCCTGGACCGTAAGCGTGAAGTGCTGACCACAGAATTGATCCAGATGGCCCACAACGCCCAGGTTGTTCAGGAAGAAGTCTGGAATCTGGTGGCGGAAGCGTATCGCGCGCTCGAACAGGCCCAACTGACCATGGGAGAGGACCACGTTGAACGGGCTTCTCTGGCGATCCACAAAACGGTGGATGTAAACCTCAAGCTGCGCGGGGTGATGGGCGTACCGATCCCTGTGATCGAAGCCAGCGGGGGCCTGCCCGAAATGCCCTACAGCCTGGGCGATACCAAAGCGACGCTGGACGAGGCGAGCGCTGCCTTTCGCAAGGTGCTGGAACGTGTCCCCGAGCTCTCCGAGTTGGTGACGTCTGTTTGGCGGCTGGCCGGGGAATTGCGCAAAACGTTGCGGCGCGTCAATGCCTTGCAGCACATCTTCATCCCGGATTATGAGGAGACGGTTCTTTTCATCAAGAGCGCCCTGGAAGAGCGTGAACGGGAAGAAACATTCCGCCTGAAGTGGCTCAAGACGAAGATGGCTAAGGCAGACAAGAAAAGACCGGAGCGAGATTACGCACAGACCCAACCGTATGTGTAAGAAAATTTCTGCACGATGCCGGTTTTTCAGGGATCTGAGTCCGGGGCACCACCTATAGCTGGATTTTTGTCGATTGCAGTATACTTGTGCCGCAACTACCTTAAATTGTAAGATATCCGGTTGATTTTCAAGGTGCTCTATCAAGTCTGACCTTATAATTAGCCTGATTGCGGTACTTGTGCCGCAACTACCTTAAATTGTAAGATATCCGGTTGATTTTCAAGGTGCTCTATCAAGTCTGACCTTATAGTTAGCCTGATTGCGGTACTTGTGCCGCAACTTCCTTAAATTGTAGGATATCCGGCTGATTTTCAAGGTGCTCTATCAAGTCTAACCCTACGGTTGACTTGGCTGCCCGGCCGATATGGGGCGGGGTTGCGGTACTTGCTCGAACATTTACACTTGGAAGCTGGAGAGGAGACTGTTATGGAAATTGGCGTATTAGGCACGGGGTTGGTGGGAAGGACCATTGGTACCAAGCTGTTTCAACTGGGACATGAAGTTTTGCTGGGCTCACGTGATGAAGCAAACCCCAAAGCCATTGCCTGGGCAAAGAAATTGGGCGGGCATCATGCTTTATACGGGAATTTTAGGAATGCAGCAGCATTCGGTGAAATTGTCTTCAATTGTACGTTGGGAGCGGCGTCTTTAGATGCTTTGCATCAGGCCGGGGCTGAAAACCTGAAAGGCAAAATCTTAATCGATGTTTCAAATCCCTTCGATTATTCGACTGAACAATTATCCCTCACAGTTTGTAATACAGATTCTTTGGGCGAGCAAATCCAACGGGCTTTTCCTGAGGCGCGTGTGGTCAAGACTCTTAATACGATGAACTTTAATCTGATGGTTGATCCGGACAAGATTCCAGGAAGAACGAATGTTTTTGTCAGTGGGAACGACCTAAATGCCAAAGGGAAAGTCACGATGATCTTGAGGGACTGGTTTGGTTGGAAGTCGATTATCGACCTGGGCGATATTACTACCTCTCGTGGTGTGGAAATGTATATGATCCTTTGGGTGTCTTTGCGGCGCGTTTTTTCTGAGGATGAACGGTTAAATATTAAAATTATGACCTCTTGAAGTGACAGAGCAACGATGAGCTACCACAACACCGTCGCACATTAGCGGGATTGCCGCACAAGGAGTTACATCCATGTCATCTCTGGCGAATATGAAATTGCAACTCACCGAGCTTGAAAACCAAAAAAGTAAGTTCGAAATAGAAATCCAGAAGGCAAATCAGCGGCTCAAGTGGAGCGTGTGGGGAATCGCGATCGGGGTTTTGCTGCTCCCACTGGCTATTTTTGCTGGCATCCCGGTGCTGCTGATCGCCGGGATTATGGCGGTTTATTATTCTATAAAAAAATCCAACCTTGAGGATAAACTGGAAAGTCTCGAAACCGAGATCCATAAACTGGAAATCTCCATGGCCTGACGAATCCCGGCCGCCTCGTGCGGGACTGATGATCTGCCAGCCAGCCCCGGGTCTTTTCCGTTCCCCAGCGGAATCCCTTCGCTTGTGGTCAAAAAGTAAAACGGCTTCCGAAAAAGGAAACCGTTTTTTGTTATAGTAGGGCAATGGCATCCTGCCCTACGTCAACTCTTTGTACAGAACAACTTTTGGTTCGTGTACTCCTCAATATTAAGTTCCTTACTTACCTCTCCACAGACCTGCATACTTCTTTCGATACTTGAGATCTTGTTCTGTCTCGATCAACTCCAGGGCCTTTTCCTTGACTCCTTCATCCTGTATCTCGTCATATAGATCCCTGAGTCCCTGGATGATATCGTAGCGGATAAGGCTCCAGTTTTTCTCATTGATACACTCGTCAAACCGTCGTTCAAGACCATCCACCAACATCTTCTGTTGTTCCTTGCCTGCTGCTCCCACCTTCCAGATGGATTGCATGCAATGCCTGGCAGTGACGAACCTGGCATCTCTTGTAACCTCGAGCAATGCGTCAAAATCTCTGAGCATCCGTTTTTCCGGATCGTTTTTTACCAGGTTAGCCAGGATCTGGGAGGTAATCGCTCTCACGTGGTTGTCTTTATCGCTTAAGCCTGCTGCCAGTTCATCCCAGGCCTCGTAGGCCCAGTCAACCGGCTTTTCCGTTGCCTCCATAAGATAAGAAAAGGCCTTATTTTGTAGCTCTCTATCTTTGGCGCGGATGTTATCCAGGTGTGTCCGTGTGATCGCGTTCATCGATTTTGCCTCACTTTTCTTTTGCCCACTATTCATCTTTTACAGGCGCATCAAGAAATGCTTCGATCATCGAAACCAACCAATCAGCGCGGTTCACAAGCGTCACGTGCGATGTCCCGGGTAGTACGGCGAGTTGTGAATCAGACAGACCGGCCGGGGTATCACCGAAAACTCCGCCGCCAAGCAGTCGAAACATCTCCACTGCGTGTTCAGGGCGAACGAGGTCCGAATCCCCAATGATGAGTAGGGTGGGTGCCTTAATTGCACGGATTGCCTCGGCGGGTAGATCTCTGATTTGACGATCCATCTCCGTCTTTTTGGCGAACAATCTGGTGAAATGCTCTGGATGCGGGGCAACGCGGGTGTACTCTTCGTGCCAGGGAGACCCGAACATCATCTCGGGTGTCATTTCTCCTAACCCTTCCATAAGCCCAGGATGGACGCCGCTCAAGGTGTAAGTGACCGAAGCGAGCACAAGCTTGCGAACCAATTCCGGGTGCCTTATGGTGAGGTGCAGAGCAACGCCAGCTCCCATGCTATAGCCAAAGAGATCGGTGTGCTCAATCCCAAGTCGTCGGAGTGCGGCGGCGACATCATCAGCCATCCCTTCCAGTGTCATTGGGCGGTCGATATCCGCAGTACGGCCATGTCCTTGCAACTCGAAAGCGATCACTTGCCGGTTCTTTGCAAGGGAAGGCAACACCTTTCCAAAAGAGGTACCGATGGCCGAAAACGCACCGTGCAGCAGAACCAACGGTTGACCACTACCGTGAATTTCGTAATACATACTGAGGCCGTTCACCAATTCATAACCGCTACGAAAATCCTTGTTCGTTGAATTTGGATCTTCCTTGATCTTATTCATACTTGCTCTCCTTTTCTGGGAAGTGTGCTAAATCGTCTCGACAAAGAACGAGTCAAATGACTGGAAGTCGAAAACAAAACTCATTTTTGGGCAAAACTCAATTGCCAGGAGACTCCATATCTATCGTTAATCCAGACGAATTTCTCACTGAACGGATAAGAATTTAATGGCATTAGCACTTCTCCATCCTGCGAGAGCTTCTCGAAAAGGGTATCAATCTCATCTTCCGTTTCACAGTTTACGTAAAGTGACATGGCAGGAGTAAACGTAAACGCATGCATGACACTGCTATCTATGCACATGAACGTTTGCCCGTGGATGGTAAAAGTTGCGTGCCGGACTGTCCCTTCAGTGCCTGCCTCCTTTGCTTCATAACGGGAGATGCTTATTATGGCTGAGTCCTTGAACAAGGAAGTGTAAAGCTTCATTGCTTCTTCAGCCTTGCCATCAAACATTAAGAAGGTAGTTACCTTTTGCATACGATCACTCTCCTTATCAATTCAAATTCTCCGTACCTGACGCAGTTTGAATTTCATCTAGAACATCCCATACTGGTTGGGCGACTCCTCTAGCACTGGTTGTCCAAGGTCCCAGAGTTCCACAATGCGACCATTCTCAAACCTGAAGATATGGACAAGAGCCGCGCCGAGGTCATCGGGCTTGTGGCGCACATAGGCGTGTACTACCACAAGATCGCCCTCAGCGATCACCCGCTTTACCTCCAGGGCCTTGTCCGGGTTCTGGCGTGCATTTTCCTCCATTCCTGCTTGAAGGGAATCTGCCGACCCCTCGAAATATGGATTGTGATGCCGAAACCCTTCCCCTACGAATTTAGCGTAGGCTTCCCGGACATCTCCACTGGAGGCCATTTTAAGGAAGGCAACGGCGGCATCCTTTTTGTTATCAGTCATAGTGATTTATCCTTTACCGATGCAAATAATGCTACTTTACAATCCGAAATTTCAGATGTGTTCTACCAGCAGGAAGCTCCGTGACCTGCATTCTTTCCAGTTGAATTTGTTCCATGCCGAGATCCTCGAACAGCCGAAGACCGGCGCACAAGAGCATTGGCATGATGTCAACGTGTAATTCATCGGCAAGGCCAGCCCTTAGGCATTGTTGGGCGGTGCTTGCAGCGCCTATTACTGTCACATCTTTGTCGCCGGCGGCCGTTTTAGCCTGTCGGATAGCACTTTCGATGCCATCCGTCACGAAAGTAAACGTTAATGCGTCGGTCTCTTTCGGATGTTTCTCCGGAGGCTGGTGGGTGAGTACGAATATGGGCACCTGGTATTCGTAATTCCCCGCTAATAAGTCCGGGTCTTCTGCCATGGCGAACGAATTTCGCCCCATCACTACCGCCCCCGTGTTTTGGATGGACTCCTTTAAGGGCTCGGTTTCTCGCAAAGCGGCGAGGTCGGAATATAGCGCCTGCACGCTGCCACTTTGGTCGTTGATGAACCCATCTATTGACATTGTCGCTCCCAAAATTACCTTTCCCATGTTCGTTCTCCTTTCATCGTGATTTTACGGTGCGAGGGTTCCTTCGGCCTGGCGTCGCACCACC